>NZ_JBFUAR010000008.1:0-109218 GCF_056406175.1 Arthrobacter sp. P1_D12 | reverse complement strand
GCCGCACCCTCAGCGCCGCGGTCCGGGCCTCCATCCGGGCGACCTCGGCGAGCCCGTCCAAGCAACCGTCCGCCAGCCGCCGCAACGGATCGCCGTCTCCCACCGGGTCGGCAGCAGGCGCATCGGCGTCGCCAGCGCCGGCACCGGCCAAGGCAGCCAGCGCGGCAACCGACGCGGCGACGGCCTCCACGGCCGCCCCGCTCTCCGCACTCAACACTGTCCTGCTCTCCACACTCAGATCATCTCAGGAGCCACCGACAATTTTTGATGAAGCTGAAGTGACCGAGCACCCGGCAGTCCACTTCTGACAGCTGCCGATAGAGCATCCAATGGCATCGACGCGAGTGTTGAGTGTCGCACGCCTGCGTAGTAGCGTGACAAGAAATGTCAATACGTATAACAAGGACTCGGGAGTGATCATGGCATATATGACACAGGGGCTGGTGGCTGTCACGGCGGCCCTGGCATTGAGCGTGACGGGTGTCGCCGTCGCTGCCCCAGCGCAGGCCGATCCGCGGGAGACCGCAAAGACGTCAACCGCCACTGGGTACGGCGGAGCGGTGAGCACCGTGGATCCGGAGGCATCCGCTGCGGCGATCGAGGTCCTCCGCAAGGGCGGCAACGCAGCGGACGCCGCCGTCGCCGCAGCCGCGACCCTTGGCGTGACTGAGCCATACAGTGCCGGGATTGGCGGCGGAGGCTACTTCGTGTACTACGAAGCGAAGACCGGCAAGGTGGGCACGATCGACGGCCGCGAGACCGCACCGGCAGGAATGCCGCACAACGCGTTCATCGACCCAGCGACCGGCAAGCCCTTCAATTTCACGCCCGAGCTCGTCACAAGCGGCGTCTCCGTTGGCGTCCCCGGCACCCCGGCTACCTGGGCGCGTGCCCTGGACCGGTGGGGCACGTTGAGCCTCGGCGATGCCCTCAAGCCTGCCATCAACGTGGCCACCCGTGGATTCGTGGTCGATGAGACGTTCCGCCAGCAGACCCTCGACAACAAGGCCCGGTTCGAGGCGTTTCCCTCGACCAGCAGCCTCTACCTCCCAGGCGGTGACGCCCCCGCCGTCGGCAGTGTCTTCCAGAACCACGACCTCGCCGAGACATACCGGCTCCTCGCGAAAAAGGGCACGGACGGCTTCTACGGCGGGCCGCTTGCGGCGGAGATCGCGGCCACGGTGCAGGCTCCGCCCAAGACTTCCAACACAAAGCTGCCCGTTCCGGCAGGGCACCTGACGACGGCGGATCTCGCCGCGTACCGCGCCGTGGATCAGGCGCCCACGCACGTGGACTACCGCGACCTGGACGTCTACGGCATGGCGCCCTCCAGCAGCGGCGGCACCACGGTGGGCGAGGCGCTGAACATCCTGGCGCCCTCCAACCTGTCCGGGATGTCCACGCCGGGCGCCCTGCACCACTACCTCGAGGCCAGCGCGCTTGCCTTCGCGGACCGTGGCAAGTACGTGGGGGACCCCGCGTTCGTGAGCGTTCCCACCGCCGCGCTTACGGACCCGGTGTTCGGCAAGGAGCGTGCCTGCCAGATTAACCCGCTGCACGCGGCAGCGAAGCCGGTTGCGCCGGGGAACGTGTCCTCGTACGACGGCGAGTGCCCGGCCGCCGCCGTCGCGCCCGTCGACGAGAAGGACACCGAGAACGTCTCGACGACCAACCTGACCGTCGCGGACAAGTGGGGGAACGTGGTCGACGACACGCTCACGATCGAGCAGACCGGAGGGTCCGGCATGGTGGTCCCCGGCCGCGGCTTCCTGCTCAACAACGAGCTGACCGACTTCTCGACCGTCTACGACCCGGCCGACCCGAACCGGATCGAGCCGGGGAAGCGCCCGCGCTCGTCCATGTCGCCGACCATCATCCTCAAGGAGGGCAAGCCGTTCCTCGCTCTCGGCTCGCCCGGTGGATCGACCATCATCACAACCGTCCTTCAGACCATCCTGAACCGGGTGGATCTTGGCATGACCATCTCCGAGGCGATCGCTGCACCGCGTGCCTCGCAACGGAATACGGCCAAGGTCACGGCCGAACCCGATTTCATCGCCAAGTACGGCAGCCAGCTGGCACCGTTTGGCCATCAGCTCACGCCGTCCGGGGATGCGTTCACCTCGGCAGCGGAGATCGGCGCCGCGACCGCCATTGAGTTCCTGCCCCACGGCGGCATGGTCGCCGCCGCCGAGCCCGTGAGGCGCGGCGGCGGATCCGCGATGGCTGTTAGAGCGACGCGGATGTAGGCCGCGCAGTATCGGTTCCTAGCCGCCGCAGACCGCAGCGACGGCGGCCGCCGTCGAATTGGTTCATGAGGGTTCAACCCGTCTTTCATTTGGACCTCATGGTCTTCCTTCATGCTGCGTCTAACAGTCTGAAGCGGCACTTCACACCGCACCCTGGAGCTGACTCCATGAGCTGGTGCCTGCTCGTTCGGCAATACGCCGACGAAGCTACAGGCGGATCTTGGAGCGTCTGCCGAGCATGGTCCGATAGGAGGCCAGGAGAGTACGTGCTGGAGGTCATGAGCCGAGGCCGAACCCCCGCCGTCCGCGGAGCCTATCTGCGCCACGGTCGCTTTGAGCTGGAACCGCTGGACAATCCTGAATTGCTGCGTCATTTTGAAAACGTGCCGGAGATGTCGCTTCAATGCAGTGCCTTGCGGGCCGCGGCAGAGGCAGTGACGAAGAATTTGCTTCGGACGGCTCCGGATCGGCTGACGTGGTCCCACGGAGACCTGAACGGCAATCGGATCATCGCAGTGAGCGACCGATCCCCGCTCGGATTGCTGGATTTTGACGAAGGAGCCCTAACAGATGCGGCTCTCGATCTGGACAATATGTACTTGTACTTGGACCTGAACCGGCGACGGAACCACATGTCGTCGGCACGTTACCTGACGGCCCACACTCAGGTGTTGGCCGTAGCCGAGGAACTGCATGTCAATCCGGACGGGTTCCATGCCTACACAGTGGACCGAAGCCAAACGATATCTTTAGTGCTACCAGCGAGTAAGGCGAAGGCTTTAACGAGTATGAACCGTGCTTAAACAGGTAGCCGCCACTCAGGGTGTCCCGGCTCCCTGCTCGTTAGGATGGGTCTCCCGGGCCGGTGATTCCCGGATTCGGCGGCACATTTCAATCACGCCGCAGTCAGGGCATTTGTCCCGGATGATTTAGACGCATGGCCGCCGCGCCCAGGTTCCAGCAGCGTGCCGCCGTCGCTGATAGCTCCAATTCATAGGCGCCATCATCGAATCCATGGTGGTGAGGGCATCTTTCACTTCAATGAAGACTTTGCGAGGAATTCATGCGGCGACCAATATTTGCACGTTTAGTCCTTATCGCTTCAATTGTCGGATTCAGTGTGGTGCCCCTTCCTGCCAAGGCAGCTGGCGGATTGGCGACAGACAAGGTTGTCAGCACGCACCAGTCCGCGTTTTCTCGGACCGTCGTTTCGCCCGCCTTCACAACCAGCCAATCCAATGAACTGTTGGTTGCATTTGTGAGCGCTGATGGACCGGCAACTACCGGGTCACAGCAATTCACGTCAGTGACCGGTGGCGGCCTCACCTGGCGCCTGCGTAAGCGGACCAACGTGCAGTATGGAACGGCTGAAATTTGGCAGGCCGTGTCGAACGGCATCCTCACGAACGCGAGAGTGACTGCCACACACAACGGGTCCTACCAGGCTTCCATAACGGTCGCCACCTTCACTGGCGCGGACACTGCCACCGACGGAGCGGTCGGGGGAGCCAACGGGCCCACTGGAGCGCCCAGCACTTCTCTGACGACAACCCGCACCGGATCCTGGGTCTGGGGTGTGGGAAATGACTGGAGCAGGGCCACCCCCCGCACTGTCGGAAGTGGTCAAACCAAGGTCGATGAGTTCCTTTCCAGCGCCAGTGACACATTCTGGACACAACGCGAAACTGCGCCCGGCACAGCGACGGCGCCCTCTTCCGTGAGAATTTTTGACACCGCTCCCACCACGGACAAGTGGAATCTGTCCTTGATCGAGATTCGGCCCGCCCCGGCCGCGCCCGCGGCCCCGGTGTTCACGGCGTCCACGCCCCCGGCGACGGCCACGGTCGGAGCTGCGTACACGTACACGTTCGCCGCTAGCGGTGACCCGGCCCCGACCTTCAGTGTCGCCTCCGGTGCCCTGCCGGCCGGGCTAAGCCTGAACACCACCACCGGAGTCCTCTCCGGGACGCCGACGGCGGCCGGTGCGGCAACGTTCACGGTCGCCGCGGCCAACGGGGTCAGCCCCGACGCGGTCACGCCCGTCCGCACGATCACCGTCAACCCCGCCCAGTCGGCCGACGGTACCCAGGCCGCCGTCGTCTTCGGTTGGGGCCAGGTGGTTACCGGGGACGAATTTTCCTATACGGGAGCGCCGAATCCGTTGAAATGGGGCGTCTACAACAGCCCGGGACATGCGGGCAACGGGATCCGGAGTCCGAACGCTTGGTCCGTGGACGGCAGCGTTGTCACCGTCAGTGGTGACTCGGCCGGCACTACCGGCGGGATGTCCGCCAAGTTTGCCCAGCAACGGTACGGCCGCTGGGAAGCCCGAATGAGAACCAGTGACCGGGATCCGAAATACCATCCGGTCCTGATCCTGTGGCCGAACAACAACACGTCCCCCAACTGTGCCGAAATTGATTACGCCGAAGGAACGTCCGATACGTCCAGGATCAAGTTCTTCCTGCACTACGCCTGCAGCGGCTCGAACTTCCAGACGCAGTCAGCACAACCGATCGATACCACCCAGTGGCATAACTACGCGATCCAATGGACCCCCTCCGGGATCACCGGATACATCGACGGTGTGCAATGGTTCACAGACACGGACCCGGCGCACCAGCCCACGGTCGGGATGCACCAAACCATCCAGCTTGACTGGTTCCCGGACGGGACCGCCACGAAGCCGAGCCAGATGCAGGTCGACTGGGTGCGGGTCTACAACTAACGCCGGCCCCGCCTGATGGATTCCTATGAGGCCCGGATGGCGGGGATCGCCCTGCCATCATGGCCATCCTGGATTTTTTGAGGTAGTGCGGCTCATCCTAATCGTGGATCCCTGCCTTGCTCTGACACCTACGCGGGCAACTCCGCCCTAGCCGCTGATCGCCCCTGGCTCTGATGTTATGAATGAAATGACCATGCAACAGCATGACTCCAGCGGACTGGCCTTCCGGCTGCCGGCAGTAGCAGCGACACCGTGCGCAGGCCGACGCCCGGGATCAGGTGGGCTACCTCGACGGTGGGCTGGCCCGCTTCGGACGCAGCTGCATCGGTGAATCCGAGCGCCTGGTTGCGGAGCTCTCCATGGACGCGGCCGTGGCCGCGGCGGACACGTTGCTGGTCACCGTCCCCAACCAGCTCGGCGTGGACTTCTACATGAGACAGCTCGAGTCAATTTCCCGCGACCTCCGCCCCGCTTTGGGATGGGACTGACGCGGCACCCTTCGTTGCCCGGGAGAATACTACGTCTCGCCCGCCCTGCAACGACTGATCGAATCGACTCCGGCTGAGGAGCTGGGGGACCGGAACGGTCAGTTTGCGGGCGTCATCGACGACGCCCCCCGGGCCCCGATGCCTCGGTGGTCATCACCGGCGTTACGGAGGCCCGGCTCCGCCAGGGGTCGGTGGCAATCGTCGTCACGGACTTCACCACCAATCCCTACGGCGAGAGCGCCAGCCTGTACCGCACGGCGCTGCTGGTCGGCGGAATCGCGGTGTTACACGGGCCGTGCATGAGAAAGCGCCCACGCTGTGGCGGGCCGTGCCGTTGCTGGCCGGCCTGGCGGGCATGGCCACAGGCGCCGTGTTGGCCAGGATCGACACGGACGGCAACCCGTGGACTTCTCCGCTGCTGCTCGGCGGCTTCGCGCTGACCGCCCTCGGCATCGTCACCATCGGCCCGTGGCTGACCCGGATGGCCAGCACCATCGGCCTGCACCAGGTGCGCGGCGCAGCCTCGGTCATCGCCGCCAGCCGCATGGTCCGTTCCAGCATCGCTATCCCGGCCACCCGATTTGAGTAAGACCACGGACCTGGCTTTGGGCCTTTCTCGCTTTTAGCCCTCGCAGTCCGTGCAGTAGATATCGGTGCCGGACTGCCGGGCGATCTGGGAACGGTGCCGGACCAGGAAACAGGAGCTGCAGGTGAACTCGTCGTCGGCCTGCGGGATGACCTGGACAATCAGCTCTTCGGCGATGAACTCGCCGCCGGGGACTCCGGCCCCGTCCAGCCCGTCGGCCTCGTCCAGTTCTTGGACGACGCTGCGGGCGTCCGGTGCGTTGGCGGACTGGAGTGCTTCCAGGGAGTTTTCCTGGGTTTCCTTAACGTCCGAGCGGACTTCGTCGTAATCGGTTGCCACGTGGCTTGTTCTCTTTCTCGAGTCTTAACTAGGCTAAGTGCAACGTATGGCACCCCGCGGTTGTTCCGAAGGCGAGGCCAGAATCCACGCCGTGCGGCGTTCGCCGGCCACACCATGGGCGCGGTGCCGGGCGCCGCCGCAGTTCGGGCCTAGGATCAACGGCATGATGCAGGGACCAATCGACGCCGCCGACGGGAAGAACTCGCTCAGCGTCGATGCTGGGATACTCGAGAGCGTCTGGCGCCCGGGTTCCTTGGTGGACGCCGAAGATGCCAGGGACGCCATGCTTGCCGTGGACCGGATCAGTGGCGGGACGCCGATGCCAATGCTCTCCGAGATGACCGACGTGGTGTTCAGCGCGGCGGCCAGATACCAATTCGCACAGAGCAGGGGCGTGGTGGCCATCGCGGTCCTCGGATCCAGCACAGTCGACAGGGTGATCGCTTCCGCCACGAGCCGGGAGACCAAGTACCCGCACGAGTTCTTTATGTCCAGGACCGACGCAATCGCATGGCTGAAGGAAGTCATCCAGAGCCGCGATTAGGAATTGCCGCAGGGCCTGGCACCGCATTCAGTTCTGCTCGCGATCCGAGACAGACCGGTCTTTCCCGTTGTAAAGTGTCTTCACGGTCTTCCGCCCCGCTGGCTCCAGGAATGTATGCCCTCGGGATCGTGGCCGGTTCCGGGCTCTACCGGAACGGGAACAAAGGAATAGCCAATGTCCATTGAGTTGACGTCCCGTGCGGAACCCTCACACGGACACACCACCACGGACGCGTTGGTCAACGGGCCGGAGGGCAACTGGGCGCGGGGGATACGCCTGCAGGCCACCGAGATCATCGCCGAAGTGCTGTCTGATTCTTCGCCGGGGCACGCCCGTGCACGGGAGCAGCTGTGCCGTTTGCTGCAGGCCAACCCGGGCCGGCCGGAAGTAGCGCTGGCGGAACACCTGATCGCCTCCGGGAAGAAACTGCCCGGGACCGCCGAACCGACCTGACACTCGTCAAGGACGAAGGGGCGGCGGAAACGCCCGCACAGCCCTCGACATCAGGCGCCGGACGGTCGCCCGGGCGCCGTTCAGCCGCCCGCCAACCCCTGCTGCATCATCGTCCCATCGAGCGCGTGCGCTACGGCCGCGCGGATGCGGGCGTGCTCGGAGGCCTTTCCGGGGAGGGAGCCTAGGCCGGGCGGCCAGCTCGACAGGCTCAGGGTTCGCGTCGATTCGCGGCAGCCCGGCTCCGCGGCAACAGGAATCCGACGGCAACAAGCCAGAGCAGGCCGCCGAACCGCCCGACGGGCAGCAGGAACTGGAGCGGCTCGATCACCATGGAGAGGAAACTCAGCTCGGACAGCGCGGCGATGACCAGGCCGGCCCAGGCCAGCCAGCGCGGCACGAAGCGCAGGATGAGGGCGGGGACGGCGATTCCGGCAACGAGGAGTCCCAAGCCGACCACATAGGCGACGCCGCCCGTGATGAATGCGAGAAACGACAATGCATGGGTCAGTGGCACATCGGTGGTGATTTCCGGGCGGCTCAGGACCCACCCCACGGCGGCCGAGAGCATGAGGAACACCGAAGCGGCAATGCCGCCAAAGAAGCCGATTGCGGGCCCAGGGACGCGCACGCCAAGCCGGAGCTGCCGGGCGTAAACGGTGGCCGCAAAGATGCCGAGCGGGACCGCTGAGCCGAATTGGAACAGGCTGGCGAGCCGCACGGCGTCGGTGTTCCCGTGAAAATATGCCGCGACTAGGCCGGCGGGGGAGAAGGGCGAGACGTAGGCCTGCCCGTTGGTGAGGATCGCGCTGCTGAGCAGGGCCGCGATCATGAGTCCCAGACTCACGGCCGCCAGGATGCCCGGGTTGGGGCCGCCGGATCGGGTCGAGGGAGCAGTGTGGTGGGAGGACAGGTCAGTCATGATGGCTTCTTTCCGATAATTACGTCACAGCTAAAATGATTCATCTGTTGAATGATTCTGTCAATGGCGTAATATTGGGGCATGGACTCACCGGATCCGCCGCGGCCGAAGCGAACCGCTTTCCTGCTGTCCCAGCTCGGGGCGCTGGCATCGGCACGCTTCGCCGAGCGCACGCGCGAACTCGGCCTGACCCCAAGCGACGCGGGCGTGCTCCGCCTGCTCGGCCGCAGCCCCGGACTGAGCCAGCGGTCCCTGGCCGACCGCCTCGGGGCGGTGCCGAGCCGCGTGGTTCCCCTCATCGACTCGCTGGAAACGCGAGGGCTGGTTGCCCGCGAGCGCAGCAGTGCCGACCGGCGGAACTACGAGCTCCGGCTGACGGCCGAGGGCACGAAGGTTCTCGGAGCACTGCGCGGAATCGCCGAACGGCACGAGGCCGAACTCCTGGCCCCGCTCACCAGCGAACAGTCTGCGCAGCTGGGGATCCTGCTGGCCAGGTTGGCGAGCGCCCATGCCCTCGACACGGACCTGCACCGGGACACGCGGCCGGAGTGAACCCGGCGTGCCGGCCGGTTCTTCGAGGCAATAGCCGTCCTTTTCAGCAGGCGGGCAGTGTGGGATCATCCCGGTATGGGCGAAAATACTGAACCGCGGGTGACCTTGCCCTCCAGCCCCGAGCGCCTGAAGGGCACGCATCACCGCGACGTTGATGGCTACGGAAATCCGATCACGCAGCAGCTGCGCATCATCGGTCAGCGGCGCCGCGAAGCCGAAGAAAAGCTCGACCGGCACCTGCAGGACGCACGCAAGAGCCACTGAGCGCGGCATGGGCGATGGGAAATGCAGGCGCCCGTCGGGCGCCTGCCTATCCTTTCCGTGCCGTCTACTTGGCGGCCACGGCGAACGCCGGCGCCTCCTCGGGCGCAGCCACGGGCCCTGCCGCGGCCTCGGACTTGCGCTCCTTGAGGAAGTAGACAAGGCCGGCGGCGATTGTCGATGCCGCTGCGAGGGCGAAGAGCCCCGGGATGACGCTGCCGGTCTGCTCCTTGATGATGCCGAAACCAAACGGCGCCACGAAGCCACCGAGGTTGCCCAGGGAGTTGATGATGGCAATGGCCGGCGCGAGGATGAGGGGGTGCAGGCCTGACTGGGGGATGGTCCAGAACAATGGTGACGCGCTCTTGAATCCCATGGCGGCGATGGCCAGGAACACGAGGGCCAGGACCGGGGAGGCGACGGCGGCTGCGAGCGTTCCGACGGCGGCGACCAGGAGCGCAGCGACGAGGAGGGGCCGCTTGGACTTGGCCTTGTCCTGCCACTTGGCGGCGAAGTACATGGCAATCACGGCGCAGACCCAAGGGATGGCGGAGAGGAATCCGACGCTCAGGTCCGTGGTCCCCGGGATCTGCTTGACGATGCTGGGCAGCCAGAACGTGTTGGCGTAGATGGAGAGCTGCACGGAGAAATAGATGCCGCAAAGGAGGAGGATCTGGGGGTTCAGGAGCATCTTCCAGCGGTTGATCTTCCCGCTGGGATTCCCGCCTGAGGCGGGGGCGTGCTGGGCGTCCTCGTCCGCAATCGCCGCGGTGAGGGCAAACTTCTCGCCCGCTGTCAGCCATGTGGCGTCCGCGATCTTGGCGTCAAGGACGAAGAACACCGCAATGCCGACAACCACGGAAAGCAACCCCTCGAAGCCGAACAGCCACTGCCAGCCGCGGAATCCCAGGACGTCGTGGAGGCTGAGCAGCATTCCGGCGGTCGGGCCGGAGAGCGCCGCGGCGACCGAGGAGCCGGCGATGAAGATCGCTGTTGCTTTGCCCCGCTGGCCTGCCGGCACCCAGCGGGCGAAGTAGAAGATGACGGCGGGGAAGAAACCGGCTTCCGCTGCGCCGAGGAGGAACCGCAGGGCGTAGAACATGGTCTCGTTCTGCACGAACACCATCAGAAAAGAGACGATGCCCCAGCTGATCATGATCCTGGCCAGCCAGACCTTGGCGCCGTACCTCTCCATCATCACGTTGCTGGGCAGTTCGAAGATTGCGTAGGCGATGAAGAACAGCCCGGCCCCGAACCCGTAGGCGGCGGCGCCGATGCCGACATCCGCGTGCAGATGCTCCTGGGCATAGCCGATGTTGGACCGGTTGAGCTGGTTGCAGACCAACATGACGAGCATGATGGGCAGCACCCGCTTGAAGAACTTTTTCGTGGCCAAGGCCACGTCCGTGACAGCGTTGTCGACAGACTGCATGGAGATTTCCTTTGAATTGGCGAAGCTGGTCGGCCGGGGCGGGCAGTTGATTGTGGCCCTCGCCACAGCGATTCTTCACTTTATTCGGCGGCGGTAATGCCCGTCCAACACATTAATTGCATCGATGGATACCTTGAGGGACTGGAAGTCCCCGCCCGATGTCCGGGCCCTGGGGTCAGCCGTGGCCGGGAGCGGCAGCGCGCAGCCGCCGTCGGGAATTTGCCAGATGGCTCCGCATCGCCGCTGACGACGACGGTCCGTCGCCCTCCGCGATGGCGGCGACGATTGATTCGTGTTCCTGCACCACTTGGTCGAAATGCCCGCGCGCATCAGGCTCGCCGCTGCCCACGAGCCGGCCGCGGGGCATCGCGATCATGGTCGGCCCCAGGGATGCGAGGCAGTCGGAGTAAAAGGGGTTTCCGGAGGCTGCGGCAATGGCCCGGTGGAACTCGTAATCAGCCTTCATGGCGTGTCCCGGGTGGGCCGCGCTGTCCACGAAGTCCTCAAAAGCCTTCCGGACAGCGTTCAGCTGCCGGTCTGTGTGGTTCCGGGCGGCGAGGGCCGCAGCCTCGGACTCCACCGCGATGCGGAACTCCAGCTGCCACAGGCGGTCTTCCAGGCTGGCCACGGGGCGGCTGCCGGCCGACTGCTGCGGGCCGTCCGGCGGCGGGGTCAGCGCGAAGCTGCCCCGCCCGCGTTCGGTTTCCACGAGCCCCTCAGCCTGCAGCCGGGTCAGCGCCGAACGGACCACGGTCCGGCTGACGCCGAATTCGCTGATCAGGGTGTTTTCGCTGGGCAGCTTCGCGCCCGGCGCAATGACGCCGTCGACGATGCGGCGTCGAAGATCGCTCGCGAGGTCCGCGGTCAGGTTCCGGCTCATGGCTTCAAGGTTACTTGCCGAATTCCACAGATTCTGTGGTCCAGGCGCGCGCCTGCCCGCTGAGGGAGATGCCCAGCCCGGGGCGGTCCGGGACCAGCATGCGGCCGTTCTTGGTTTCGAGGCGCTCGTTGAACAGCGGATCGAGCCAGTCGAAGTGTTCCACCCAGGGCTCGCGCGGGTAGGCTGCGGCGAGGTGGAGGTGGATTTCCATAGCGAAATGCGGGGCGAGGCCGAGTCCGCGCTCGTCGGCCAGGGCGGCCAGACGCAGGAATTGGGTGATGCCGCCGACGCGCGGGGCATCAGGCTGGATGATGTCACAGCCGTTGGCGCTGATCAGGCCCTTGTGCTCCGCGACCGAGGCCAGCATCTCGCCCGTGGCGATGGGGGTGTCCAGGGCGCGTGCGAGGTCCGCGTGGCCTTCGAAGTCGTACGCGTCAAGCGGTTCCTCGATCCAGACGAGGTTGAATTCTTCCAGCCGGCGGCCCATCCGCAGTGCTGTGGCGCGGTCCCACTGCTGGTTGGCGTCCACCATGAGTGGGACGTCCCAGCCAATGTGCTCGCGGATGCCGGCAACGCGGCGCAGGTCCTCGGCGGTGTCCGGAAGGCCGACCTTGATCTTGATGCCGCCGATGCCTTCGTCCAGCAGGACGGTGGCGCGGGCCTTGACCTCGGCCAGGGAGGCGTTGAGGAAGCCGCCTGACGTGTTGTAGGTCTGCACGGAGTCACGGTAGGCGCCCAGGAACTTGGCCAGCGGCAGGCCGGCGCGCTTGGCCTTGAGGTCGTAGAGCGCGATGTCGATTGCGGCCAGCGCCTGGGTGGCCACTCCGGAGCGGCCCACGGACGCCCCGGCCCAGAGAAGTCTGGTGTAGAGCCGGCCGATGTCGTTCGGGTCCTCGCCGATGATGCCTTCGGCGACTTCCCTGGCGTGGGCGTACTGGGCCGGCCCGCCCGCGCGCTTGGAGTAGCTGAAACCGATTCCGCTGTGGCCCTGTTCGGTGGTGATTTCGGCGAAAAGGAACACGACCTCGGTCATCGGCTTCTGGCGTCCGGTGAACACTTTCGCGTCACTGATCGGAACGGCGAGTGGAAGCCTGGCCGTGGACAGCTTTACATGGCGGATGAGATCAACGCTGGTCATGGTTCTCCCTGAAAGTTCCTGCGAGGCAACTCCGCCCCGCTCAACTTATGCTACAAGTGAGTTACTTGTATAACAAGTTACTTGTATAACAAGTTCTGGAAGAGTGTTTCGCAGCAGTCAGCCAAGCAGCCAGGCGATGACCAGCAAAGAGCCGGCGCAGAGCAGGGTGGTGCACAGGATGACGTCCCGGGCCACGATCACGCCGCGCTGGTACGGGGAGGCGAAGAGGAAGACATTCTGGGCCGTGGGCAGCGCGCCCATGATCACGATGGCCAACAGGTGCTGCCCCTCGAGGCCGAAGACGAAGCGGCCCAGCGCCCAGACGATCACGGGCATGCCTGCGATCTTCAGGAGGGTGGCGACGAGCGATTCAGTGCGCCCGTCGCCCTTTTGCAGCGGGGCCTTGCCGGCCAGGGAAAGTCCGAAGGCCAGCAGCACCATGGGGACGGCGCCGCCGGCGAGCATGTCGACGGGTTTCAGCAGCAGTTCCGGAACTGTCCAGCCGGTCAGTGCGACCGCCGCGCCCAGGCCGGAGGCGATGATCATGGGGTTGGCTAAGGGCTGCAGCAGCATTTTCCGCCAAGAGATCCTGGACCCCGATGCGACACCCAGCAGGGTCAAATAGACCGGCGCCAGGACGAGGATCTGTGCCAACAGGACGGGAGCCACGTGCTGGGCCGTTCCCACGGCGTAGAGAGAGACGGGGATCCCGATGTTGTTGGCGTTCGCGTAGCTGCTGGCCATCGCGCCGACGGCTGTCTCTGCCACCGGCCGGCGGAAGAACAGGACACTCAGCAGGGAATAGAGCAGCCCCACGGCCGCCGCGGAAAGCAGCGCCAGCGGGGCATCAGTTCCGAGCGCGGCCCGGATATCGCTGCCGGCCACCACCGTGAACAGCAGTGCCGGGTTGGTGATGTAATACGCCGTGCGGGTCAGGGCGCCCTGGACTTCCGGTCCGAGGATCCGCAGCCGGGCCGAGAGATATCCGACGGCGATGACGGAGGCGACGATCAGTATGCCGGTGAGAACGCCGCCCAAGATTGGTCCTTCGTGTCGGGTGCCTGCGGCCAGGGGAGCCGGAAGCGGGATGCCGCACGGCCGAAGCCTCTCCTGCGCCAGAAGGGCCGGCCGTGCGGCAGCGGTGGGGATCCGCCTCAGGGATGCTGCCCGGCGGACAGTCCCTAGCGAACAGACCCTAGTGAGCAGTCCCTATCGAGCAGTCTCTATCGAATCAGGCAGGGCCGTTTGGGGTCGAAGGACCAGCCGTCAATGTAGTACTGCATGCCGATGCTGTCGTCGCGGGCGTCGAGGCCGTGTTCCAGGTACAGCTGGTGTGCCTTGTCCAGAGCGGCGCGGTCCAGCTCGATTCCGAGGCCCGGAGCGTCCGGAACCCTGATCGCACCGTCCTTGATCTGCAGTGGTTCCTTGGTGAGCCCCTGGCCGTCCTGCCAGATCCAATGCGTGTCCAGCGCCGTGATTTCTCCCGGGGCGGCCGCCCCGGTGTGGGTGAACATGGCGAGCGAGATGTCGAAGTGGTTGTTCGAGTGCGATCCCCAGGTCAGGCCGAATTCGGCGCACATCTGGGCCACCCGGACGGAACCGTGCATGGTCCAGAAATGCGGGTCCGCGAGTGGGATGTCCACGGCGTTGCTGCGGATGGCATGGGACATTTCGCGCCAGTCCGTCGCGATCATGTTCGTCGCGGTCTTCAGCCCGGTGGCGCGGCGGAATTCGGCCATGACCTCGCGTCCGGAGAAGCGGCCTTCCGCGCCGCAGGGGTCCTCGGCGTAGGCCACAATGCCCTGCATGCGTTGGCCCAGCCGGATGGCCTCCTCCAGGAGCCAGGCGCCGTTGGGATCAAGGGTGATCCTGGCCTCCGGGAAACGCCTAGCCAAGGCCGTCACCACATCCACCTCGGCGTCGCCGGAGAGCACGCCGCCCTTGAGCTTGAAGTCGCTGAATCCGTAGCGTTCCTGGGCGGCCTCGGCCAGGGCCACCACGGCCTCCGGTGTCATGGCCTCCTGCCGGCGGAGCTTTTCCCACCGGTCCGCCGGCGCGTCCTCCATCAGGTACGGCAAATCCGTTCGGCCGGGGTCGCCGATGAAGAACAGATAACCGAGCATGGGCACCGAGTTGCGCTGCTGGCCGTCGCCGAGCAGTTCCGCGACGGGGACGCCGAGGAACTGACCGTGCAGGTCAAGGAGGGCGGATTCGATCGCGGTGACGGCATGGACGGTGGTGCGCAGGTCAAAGGTCTGCAGGCCGCGGCCGCCGGCGTCGCGGTCGGCGAACTTCGCCGCGACGTCCCGGAGCAGGGAGCGGTAGCGGGCCACCGGCTGGCCGGCCAGGAAGATGCCGGCCTCCTCGATGGTGGCGCGGATCTTTTCCCCGCCCGGCACTTCGCCGAGTCCGGTGCGGCCATTCGAATCCGTGATAAGAACGATGTTGCGGGTGAAGAACGGGCCGTGCGCGCCGCTGAGGTTCATCAGCATGCTGTCGTGCCCCGCAACGGGGACCACTTCAACGTGGGCAATGGTGGGCTGCGTGCTCACGCGTTGACCTCTGCTTTCTCTGTTGCTGCCTCTTCTGCTGCGGAGGCTTGAACGACGCCGTCGATCCGGCGGTTCAGCCGCCACGGGTTGGGGTCCTGCAGCGGCGCCGGGAGCAGTTCCTGTGGCAGGTTCTGGTAGGCGACGGGGCGCAGGAACCGGCAGATTGCCAATGTGCCCACGGACGTGGTCCGGGTGTCGGATGTGGCGGGGAACGGGCCGCCGTGCACCATGGCGTGGCCAACTTCGACGCCGGTCGGCCAGCCGTTGACGATGATCCGGCCGACCTTTTGCTCCAACACCGGGATGAGGTGGGCAGCGGCGCGGTAGTCCGACTCGGTCAGTTGCAGGGAGGCCGTGAGCTGGCCTTCGAGCCGCTGGGCGGCGTCAACGAGCTCCTCGGTGGTGGAGTAGCGGATCATCAGGCTGGCGGCGCCGAAGATTTCCTGGTGCAGGACGGGGTTGGACACGAACTCGGCGACAGACGTGCCGAAGATGGCCGGAGCCGGGGCGTTCTTCGTCGCCCCGTCGGCGCCCTGGCCGACGACGCTGACGTTCCCGGCGGAACCCAGTGCATCGGCTCCGGCGTGCCAGGACCCGGCGATGCCTTCGGTCAGCATGGTCTGCCCGGCGCATGAAGACACGGCCCGGCCGACGGCGGCGCCAAAGGCGTCGCCGGCCGCGCCGGCGGGGGCGAACAGGAGGCCGGGGGAGGTGCACAGCTGCCCGGAGCTGCCGGTGACGGCGGCAACGTACTGCCGGGCGAGAACGCTAATTTCTTCGGCGTTGCCGTCGAGGGCGCCGGGGAAGACGAACACCGGGTTGAGCGAGGACATTTCCGCATAGACGGGAATGGGTTCGGGCCGGGCGGCGGCGGTGCGCATCAGGGCGATGCCGGCGGACTGCGATCCGGTGAAGCCGACGGCCTTGATGGCTGGATCGGCGACGAGCGCCTGGCCGATGCTGCTGCCCGGACCGTAGATCAGCGAGAACACGCCCGGGTGCAGCCCGGTGTCGCGGACGGCCTTGGCGATGGCCTGGCCGACGAGTTCGCCGGTGCCCGGATGCGCATTGTGGGCCTTGAAGACCACGGGGCAGCCGGCGGCGAGGGCGGAGGCGGTGTCGCCGCCCGCCGTCGAGAAGGCCAGCGGGAAGTTGCTCGCACCAAAAACGGCGACGGGACCCAGCGGGATCTGGCGCTGCCGGATGTCCGCTCGCGGCAGCGGAGCGCGGTCCGGCAGCGCCGGGTCGATCCGGACCCCGCGGTAATCCCCTTGGCGTACGACGCCGGCGAAGAGCCGGAGCTGGCCGGTGGTGCGCGCCCGCTCGCCCTGGAGCCTGGCGGCCGGTAGTCCGGTCTCGAGGCCCGCTCGGGTGATGAGTTCCTCGCCAATCGCCTCGATGTTCCCGGCAATGGCCTCAAGGAACCGGGCGTGGGTTTCCGGGTCGAGCGTGCTGAAGGAGGGGTAGGCCGCGGCGGCCGCTGCGGTGGCGTCCTTCAGCTGTTCCCCCGTGAGCAGCGTGTAGCCGGGTTCGAGCCGTTCGTTCGTGGCGGGATTGAAGGCGTACGCCGTCGCGCCGTCCCCGGCGACGGCCTGGCCGGCAATGAGTGAGCGTCCGGTGAGTGTCACGGTGCGTCCTCCTAGGAAACGGTGGCGATAAGGGACTTGAGGTCTGCGAGGTCCTGGGGCGCCAGGTTCTGCAGCGGCGGGCGGACCCCGCCGGCGGAGCGGCCAATCGCGGCCAGTCCGCCCTTGACGATCGAGACGGAGTAGCCCTTCACCCGGTCGCGGATGTCCAGGTAGGGGATCACGAACTCGTTCAGCTTCTTGTACACGGCCACCCGGTCGTGGTTGCGGACATCCTGGTAGAAGTCCAGCGCAAACTGCGGCACGAAGTTGTACATGGCGCTGGAATAGGTGCTCATGCCCAGCTGCAGCAGCGGGAGGGCGAACGTCTCGGCCGTGGGGAGGCCGCCGAGGTAGAACAGGCGGTCGCCGAGCTTGGCGTAGACCCGGGCGTCGTGTTCGAGGTCTCCGACTCCATCCTTGAAGCCGATCAGGTTCTGGTGGCGGTCGGCCAGCGTGGCGACGGTGGTGTCCTTGTAGATCGCGTTCGCACGGTTGTAGATGATGACACCGAGGGAGGTGGACCGGCAGATGGCGCTGACGTGGTCGATCAGGCCGCCCTGGTCCGCCTCGGTGAGGTAGGGCGGGAGCAGCAGGATGCCGTCGGCGCCGGCGGCCTCGGCGGCGCGGGCGTTTTCGATGGCCTGGGCGGTGGAGCCGCCGGCGGAGGCCAGGACCGGGACGATGCTGCCGACTTCCCCGACGGCGGCGCGGACGACGCGCTCGGACTCGGCCGGAGTCAGTGAGAAGCCTTCCCCGGTTCCGCCGGCCGCGAAGAGTCCGGCGACCGGGAAGCTGGCCTGCCAGGCGAGGTGTTTGCGGTAGTTCTCTTCGTCGAACTGGAGCTGTTCGTCGAACGAGGTGACGGGGAAGGAGAGCAGGCCGTCCTTGAGGACGTTGGCCAGTTCCTGGGGTGCGTATTTTGCCACGGTGGGGTCCTCCGGGTATGCGCCGAGTCGGCGGGGAAGTGCGGTTCCCCTTCAGACTAGGTTTGCTGCCTCATGCCTGTCCAAGTGCATTATTGAATGCATTGATACCTTCAGTGCATTGTGGCGACCTTAGTCCAGCTGGAAGTCCAGGGCGCCGAGCAGCCGCGACAGGGCGGGATTGCTCACTTTACGGCTCCAGATGGCATGGAGCTCCACGGGTTCGCCGTGGCTGCTGGCCAGCGGGAGGAATTCGACCCCCTGGATGCCCAGCGCTGTGGCGGACCGGGGCACAAAGGCGACTCCGCGTTTGGCCGCCACGAGCGAGACCATGGTGAGGATCTGGCTGACCGTGTGGACCACGTTGCCGTGCTGCACCGGCAGCATGCGGATCACGAGGTCGTAGAAGTACCGGGCCTGCAGCGGCGAATGCATGATGAGGGCCTCGTCCTTGAGGTCCTCGTTCCCGACAATGCCGCCGCGGCGGGCCAGGGGATGGCCGGCCGGAACGGCCACCATCATGGATTCGCGGTACAGAAGCCGCGAATCAAAAACGTCTTTGTCGAAGGGCGGACGTGCCAGCCCCAGGTCCAGTTCTCCCGTTTCCAGGGCCTGGATCTGTTCACCGGTCACCATTTCCTGCAGGTCGACGTCGACGTCGGGAAGGATCGCCGAGATCTCCTCCAGCAGGGGCCCCAAGATACTGAACCCGCTGGCCGCGGTGAAACCGATTCGCAGAAGGCCGGAGCGGCCCGAGGCGATCCGGCGGGCGGTGACAGGGGCGCGTTCGGCGAGGGCCAGCAACCGCCTGGCTTCCTCCAGGAAGGCGGTTCCCGCCGGGGTCAGCTGGACCTTCCGGTTGTCCCGTTCCAGCAGCTCGGCGCCGACGGCCTTCTCCAGCTTTTGGATCTGCCGGCTCAGCGGAGGCTGGGTCATGTTCAGGCGTTCCGCCGCGCGGCCGAAGTGAAGCTCTTCTGCCACCGCGATGAATCCGGCCAGCTGGTCAAAGGTAAACATGATGCCTTCCCGGTATCACTCGATGCATATTTGGGCTTAGACATGCATCATAGCCGCTCCCTACACTCGACACAGCGAACCGGCAGTGACGCGGTTCACATGCTTCCGGGGCGCTGGCCCTGACCATCAATGAGGAGTTTCAATGATGCACTTCCCTTCGCGCCGCACCGTACTTGGAGCGGCCTCCGCCGTCACGCTCTTGGCGCTGACGGCCTGCGGCAATGTTGCCGGCGGCAGTACCGATTCTTCAAAATATCCGAACGGGCCCGTAAGCCTCACCGTGGGCCAGGCCGCCGGCGGCAGCACCGACTTGATTGCCCGCGCCATCTCCGAGGGCGCTTCCAAAACCCTCGGCGCCCCGATGCCTGTGGTGAACAAGCCAGGGGCCAACGGCGCCTTGGCCACAAAGGAAGTTGCCGGCAAGCCCGCCGACGGCCAGAACCTCCTTCTGGTCACCGCGTCCCTGATCACGATCACCCCGCTTGCGGTCACCGCGGATGAGGCCGTCAGCATCGACGACCTGGACATCATTGCCGGCCTGTCGCAGGACGACTACGTGCTGGTCGCCAGCAAGGCCTCTGGCTTCAACAGCATCAAGGACCTGACCGGAGCAGGGCGCAATATCACGTTCGGCACCACCGGCGTGGGCACCGGCAGCCAGCTGGCACAGACCGTCCTGTTCAAGCAGGCCGGCGTCAAGGGCACCGATGTACCGTTCGACAGCGGCAAGCCAGCCCTCACCGCGGTCCTCGGCAACCAGGTAGAAGTGTCCACCATCCAGCTCGGCGAAGCCATGCCGCAGATCAAGGCCGGAAAGGTCACACCGCTGCTCGTCTTTTCGGAGGATCGGAACTCCTTCCTCCCGGATGTGCCTACGGCCAAGGAATCCGGTTACGACGTTCCCGTGGCGCAGTATCGCGCCGTCGCCGCTCCCAAAGGAACGCCCAAGGACGTGAAGGACAAGCTGCTCGCTGCCATCAAGGAGACCCTCAAGTCCGATTCCTACAAGGAATTCAACAAGAAGAACATGCTGACCCCGAAGGAAATCTCCGGCGAGGAAGTCGTCACCCAGTGGAAGGACTACGCCGCCAAGTACAAGTCGCTGGTGGAGAAGTACGACATCAGCCTCAGCGGAACGAAGTGATCCAAGTGACGGCCACACCTTCTTCAGTGCCCGCCGGAGGGGGCAGCCGCCCCGCGGCACCCTCCGGCGGGAACGCCCCCGAAGCTCCCGGGGACGACGTTCTGGAGGACCTCACGCCGGAGCAACTCGCCGCGCAGTGGGAGGAAGAGAAGCCGCCCGCCGCCGGAGCGCTGGCAAATGCGGCATCCTCGTTGGTGGTTCTCGGCGTCGGCACCGGCGCCTTGGTCCTGTCCGTTGCCATGGGCCTCGGGACTCCGGCAGCGCCGGAGCCCGGGCTGTGGCCGTTCATGATCAGCGGCGTCATGGTGGTCCTGGGCCTCTTCCAGTTGACCGTCGGGCGGCACAACCGGGACGCGGAGAAGTTCACCCGCATGTCCTCCGCACCCCTGACAGGGCTCGTCACCCTCGCCGCCATGGTCGCGCTGATGCCGGCCATCGGTTTTGAATTGCCCGCCCTCGTCCTGTGCATCATCTGGATGCGCTTCCTCGGCGGCGAAACGTGGCGCTCCACTCTGCTGGTAAGCGCGATCGTCGTGGCGGCGTTCTACGGAATCTTCGTCCTTGCGCTCAACACCTCCATTCCCCACCTCTTCTAGGAGAACCCCGTGGATTTTCTAAATCCCGTGATCAACGGATTCGCCGTTGTCCTGGAGCCGAGCAACCTCCTCTACTGCCTGATCGGCGTCGTCATCGGCATGTTGATCGGTGTCCTGCCCGGTCTGGGGCCCGCGGCAACCATCGCCATCCTGCTGCCGCTGACCTACAACGTCGAACCCGTCACCGCCATCATCATGCTCGCGGGCATCTTTTACGGCGCACAGTACGGCGGCACCATCACCTCCGTGCTCCTGCGGCTTCCCGGCGAAGCCTCGTCCGTGGTGACCGTCTTCGACGGCTACCAGATGGCCAAACAGGGGAAGGCCGGTACCGCACTCGGCCTGGCGTCCATCGGCTCGTTCATCGGTGGAACCGCCTCAATCGTTGGCTTGACCTTCTTGGCGCCCGTCGTGGCGAGCTTTGCCCTCGACTTCGGCCCGGCCGAATACTCGGCGCTCGCACTGCTCGGCATCCTGTTGGTGGCCACCATCAGCAACGGTGCCAAGACCAAGGCACTCATCGCCGCCGCCGTCGGCTTGCTGCTGGCAACGGTCGGCCGGGACATCTTTACCGGCGAAAGCCGCTTCACCTTCGGCAACCTGGAACTGGCCGACGGAATTGATTTCGTGCCGATCGCCATGGGCATCTTCGGCCTGGGCGAAATCCTCTACAACCTCGAAGAGCGGCACCGCGCCGCCAAGGCGCCGTCCAAGGTCACGAACGTCTGGCCATCACGGACCGATCTCACGCAGGCCTCCGGCGCGATCGCCCGCGGTTCTGTCCTCGGGTTCTTCCTCGGCATTTTGCCCGGTGGCGGCGCCACCATCGCATCGATGGCCTCCTATGCGATGGAGAAGAAGCGCGCCAAGCAGCCGGAACGATTCGGTAAAGGGGCCCCGGAGGGCGTCGCTGGACCGGAAACCGCCAACAACGCCGCAGCAACGTCGTCGTTCATCCCGCTGCTGACCCTCGGAATCCCGGCTAACGCCACCATGGCCCTGATGTTCGGTGCCCTGCTGATCCAGGGTGTGACGCCGGGCCCGCAGTTGGTGGAGCAGGACCCCGGGCTGTTCTGGGGCGTGGTCAACTCCATGTACATCGGCAACATCCTGTTGCTGATCATGAGCCTGCCCCTCGTCGGAATCTTCGTGAAAATCCTCCGCGTCCGCGCCGCGATCCTGGCCCCGGTCACCGCCCTCATCACGCTGCTCGGTGCCTACACCATCAACAACAGCATGTTCGATGTGACGCTCGTCGTGGTGTTTGGGATCGTGGGATACCTGATGAAGAAGTTCGGCTTTGAACCCGGTCCGCTGGTCTTGGCGTTCGTCCTCGGGTCCCTGCTGGAGAGCTCACTGCGCCGTTCACTTCTCGTGTTCGGCGGCGATCCCACGGGCTTCTTCACCCGCCCCATCTCCGCGACGCTGCTCATCGTGTTCGTCCTGGTAGCCGTGCTCCCGGGCATCCGGACTCTCCTGGCGAAGAGGACGACGGCGCCAAGCGAACAGCCCATCACCACGAAAATCAAGGAGAAGGTATGAGCATCATCGTCGGATTCGTCCCCACACCGGCAGGGGAGGCCGCGCTGACTGCCGGCATTGCCGAAGCCATGCTCAGGAACGAAGACCTGGTGATCGTCAACTCCGCCCGCGAAGGCGCCCTGGTAGACAAAGCCGTTGCCGGCTCCGACATCCTGGAGCAGGCCGGCCGCCGGGCCACAGAGGCCGGAATCAGGGCAACGGTGATCCAGCCGCCGTACCGTGACGACCTCGCCGATGAATTCCTGGACGTCGCCCGCGAGGTCAACGCATCCCTGATTGTCATTGGCCTGCGGCACCGCTCACAGGTCGGCAAATTCATCCTGGGCAGCCACGCCCAGCGCATCCTCATGCAGGCCGACCGGCCCGTCCTTGCCGTGAAGGCGGACGGGGCCGGCCCGTTTGCTTGAGCGCGGGCGCGCAGCCACCACGGGCCATGGCAGTCGCCTGCCGGCCCAGCTGGTCGAACACGACTCGGAGCTCGCGCCATGCATTTCCGGAATTTCACCCGCAGCGGGTGAGGCCCATGCCGGACCTAATGCAAACAATGGTCATACCCTCCAAAGGCAGGGCTGAGGGACATGCCGTCCCGGAAACGAGAACGCATCTTTGAGAGCAGGAAAAGCAAATGAGTTTCCGGGAAGACTATTGGGATATTTTGACGGAACCAAGAGCCGGGTGCTGGTCTGACGGCGTTCGTGCCTTGAAGTACGTTTAGGCAGCCGTGCGCGGATCCTTCCAGGACGCTGAAACTTTTGCCTTGCTCCTGCTGGCGGCCCACATACTACTCGTGACCGTCGCAGCTGTCCTGGTGTCGATGAACCGCCGTCCATCCTCTGCTATTGCCTGGGTGCTCGCCATAATTTTCATACCGATCCTTGGTGCCGTCGCATATTTCTTTGTTGGTTACTCGAAACTGCCCAAGGCGCGCAGGGACAAGCAGCGCGAAGTCAACGCTCTGGTCCTGGCCCGGACTGAAGGCAGCCCGTTCATAAGCCGCGGCCTTGATTGGCCGGAATGGCTGCATTCGGCGGTGGTGTTGAACAGCAACCTTGGGGCGCTCCCTATGGTCGCGGGCAACAGTGCGACCCTGTTGGGCGACTACAACGGAGCTTTCGATGCCATGATCGCTGATATTGATTCGGCCACAAGTTATGTGCACGTGGAGTTTTACATCCTCGTGCTGGACGCAACGACAGAGCCGTATTTTCAGTCGCTGGCCCGGGCACGACGGCGTGGCGTTGACGTGCGGGTTCTGTCCGATCACCTGGCTGGCCTGAAGTTCCCCGGCCGGAAAGAAACCTTGGAGTTCCTCCAGGAGATAGGGGCGGAATATCGCCCCATGCTGCCGGTGCGGCCGTGGCGTGGCGAATGGCAGAGGCCGGACCTGCGCAATCACCGGAAGATCTGCGTCGTCGATGGCCGCGTGGGATTCACGGGGTCCCAGAACCTCATCGACGCGAGCTACGACACGAAGGGCAACCTGAAGCGCGGGCTTCAGTGGCACGAACTGATGATGCGCGTTGAGGGACCAGTGGTCCGGGAGCTGGATGCGGTCTTCGCGACGGACTGGTACAGCGAAGCGGGTGTGATACTGCCACTGGATTCCGGCGCCATCGGCGTCAGCCATCATTCTGCGCTCGTCGACGCGCAA
Organism: Arthrobacter sp. P1_D12; assembly: GCF_056406175.1. Classification (NCBI taxonomy): domain Bacteria; kingdom Bacillati; phylum Actinomycetota; class Actinomycetes; order Micrococcales; family Micrococcaceae; genus Arthrobacter; species Arthrobacter sp. P1_D12. The sequence goes on along the minus strand of NZ_JBFUAR010000008.1, from coordinate 85,596 downwards.
GTCCTGCCCAGTGGCCCCAGCTTCGACAACGATAACAATTTGAAGCTCTACGCGACGCTTATCCACAAAGCTGAGCGCCGCGTCAGCATCACCAGTCCATACTTTGTCCCGGACGAATCCATCCTGATGGCTATTGTCACGGCAGCTGCGCGGGGGCTAAGCGTCGAGCTCTTTGTTTCCGAAGTCGGTGACCAGAGCATGGTCTATCACGCGCAGCGTTCGTACTACGAAGCACTGCTCCGCGCGGGCGTCAGGATTTACCTTTACCGGGCACCGAAGGTGCTGCACTCCAAGCACTTCACTATTGATGAGGAAGTTGCGGTGATTGGGTCCAGCAACATGGATGTGCGTTCCTTCAGCCTCAACATGGAGGTATCGGTACTTGTGCACGGGCGCGATTTTGTGGACGCCATTCGCGGGATCGAAGACGGGTACCGCGTGGAAAGCCGCGAGCTGCAGCTCGAAGACTGGATCCGGCGGCCCGTAGCCCAAAAAGTATTCGACAATCTGGCGCGCCTGACCGCGTCTCTTCAATAGGGAACGGTCAGGTCCCAGTCCTTCCCTGCGGTCGGCCCGGTGTGTGACGGCGCACCGTGACGCTACCCGGAGGGCCGGTATTCCTGGGCCGTAAGGTGCCAGACGGCTCCGGTAGTGCTGACGATCAGCGCGTATGTCCCCGGAGCCAGGCTGATGCCGATCGCCCCGGCGCCGGCCTTGGCCAGGGACAGCACGGTGAGGGCCGGTCCATTCACGGGTTGGAGATAGGCAATGGCGGCCCCGGTGAAGGTGTACTCGATGTGAAGCCTGCCGGTGATGGTTACGAGTGGGCCCGGGGGTTTCGTGCCGGAGGCCTCCGCGACGGTGACCCATTCTTTCACCGGGGGCGGCGGGACCGGATGCAGCACTGCGTTTATCGCGGCAACTGTGGCGGTGACAGTCCCGGTGACGGGGGCGGCGCTGACGCAGACCACCGCACCGGCGAGGGTGACGACCAGGACAGTCGAGGCCAGGCGCAGGCCGCGCCGCAGGGAGTTGGTCCCGGCCAACGGCATGGATGCCCCGTCGGCGGCGTACTCATTGGTGATCCGGAATAGGTCAATGAGCCACCAGATGCCGGCGCCGCCGAGCGTCAACAGCTTCAGGGTGCCGGTAACCGGCTTGTGGAGGTAGAACCTGTCCGCGCCGCTGAAGCCCAGGAACAATGCCAGCAGCCACGCCGTGCGCAGGGAACGCATCGGCGGCAGTTCACCGTCGAAGACAAGCCCGTACTGCTCGGTCCTGGGCACATTCCCGATTCTGGAACAGCCACGTCCGGATGTCCACAGGCATCCGGTGTGCGCTTGCGACATGCACCGTCACGGTCCGTCCTGCGACTCGCGTTCCGGAGGCATGGCCGCTGCGTTGGCCGCAGCCGGTTCGGCCGGACGTTTTCCGGTGGCACTCCAGCTGGTGAGGAAGTCGAGCTGTTCCCGGGCTTGGCTTCCGGGTTCGGCGGTGTAGGCGATGAGGGTCAGGCCCTCTCCGGGGATTTCGAGTGCGTCACCGGTGAGTTCGATGTCTCCGATGAGCGGGTTGTGCAGTGTCTTGCGGGCCGAGCGGTGGAAGCGGACGTTGTGCCGTGCCCAGCGTGTCGAGAATTCCGTGCTTCCGGTGGCGAGGTCACCAATGAGGCTGTTCAAGGCTCTGTCGTGCGGGTTGCGGCCTGCTTCAGTGCGGAGGGCGGCGGCAAGGTCATCTGCGAGGGTGTTCCATTCGAGAAAGAAATCCCGGGAACGCGGGTCCAGGAACATGAACCGTGCGAGGTTCAACGGCAGGGTCGCGGGGCTGAGGATGCCCTCGTAGAGGGCGAAGCAGAGGCTGTTGGCAGCCACGATGTCCATGCGGCTGGTACGGACATAGGCGGGCGTGCCGGTCATCCCGGCCAGTATCCGCTCTATGCTGGGCCGGACTTCGGCCCGTACCCGGCGCTTCCCAGGTTCCCGCGATGGCGCGGCGGCCCTGGCCAGATCGAGCAGGTGGGCCCGTTCGGCCTCGTCGAGCTGGAGCGCGGCGGCGAGGGATTCGAGGACGCTCTCGGATACTCCCCGCAGGTTTCCCCGTTCGAGCCGGGCATAGTATTCGGTGCTGACGCCGGTGAGCATGGCCACTTCCTCGCGTTTGAGGCCAGCCACCCGCCTCGTGCCGCCGTAGGCGGGCAACCCGGCCTGGGCGGGGGTGATGCGCGAGCGCCGGCTCATGAGGAACTCGCGGACGTCTTTACTGTTCTCCATGGCCTCTACGCTACGACGCCCCCGTCCGGCCTAACAGGAACTGGCAGTACACCGCACGGCAGGTACTCCCGGGCGCACAAATTGACTGGTTTTCTTGAATGAGTCCCGTATCCCCATCCTGCAAGGACACCATGTCTTTATCCACGCTCAGCCCCTCGAAAATGGTGGCCCGGCCGCGAGCATCGCTGGCGGCAGCCATCAACACCACCCGGCAGGTCGGCGGCTCCCTCGGCGTCGTCATCTATGGCGCCCTCCTCGCCGGGCACAACTTCATGGACTGACTCCGCCTGGGCCTCGGCACCACCGCCGGCCTCCTCTTCATCCTCATCGCCGCGTCCCTGCGACTGCGGCATGGGGAAGCATCCCGGCCCTCAACGTGACAGAACCTCAGGCCACGCCACGAGCCCATCCGAAACCAACCGATAACCCGCACAAAGGAAATCCCATGAATAACGTGACCCTCAACAACGGCGTCCAGATGCCGATCCTCGGCTTCGGTGTCTTCCAGATCCCCGACGGCGAAACCCAAGCCGCAGTCGAAGCCGCCCTCGCGGCCGGCTACCGCCACCTGGACACGGCCGCCTCCTACGGCAACGAACAAGCCGTCGGCGCCGCGATCAAGGCCAGCGGGATCGCCCGCGAGGAACTCTTCATCACCACCAAGCTCTGGATCCAGCACGCACGCGCCGGCAACGTCCTGGACGACACCAGGCGCGCCTTCGGAAACTCCCTGGACCGGCTCGGACTGGACTACCTTGACCTGTACCTGATCCACCAGCCGCTCGGGGACTACTACAGCGAGTGGCGGGCCATGCAGGAAATCAACAAGGAAGGCCTGGCCCGCGCGATCGGCGTGTCCAACTTCCACCCCGACCGCCTGGTCGACCTCATCGACCACAACGAGATCGTCCCGGCCGTCAACCAGATTGAAACCCACCCCTTCCACCAGCGCGCCACCGACCAGGAACTGATGCGCGAACGCGGTGTCCAGATCGAGTCCTGGGGCCCGTTCGCCGAGGGAAAGAACAACCTGTTCACCGATCCGCTCCTCAGCGCCATCGCCGAGGCGCACAGCAAGTCCGTGGCCCAGGTCGTCCTCCGCTGGCTCATCCAGCGCGACGTCGTCGTCATCCCCAAATCCGTCCGGCCCGACCGGATGGCCCAGAACCTCGATGTTTTCGACTTCGAGCTCACCGATGAGCAGATGAGCCGGATCGCCACCCTGGACACCGGCGCCAGCCTCTTCTTCGACCACCGCGACCCCGCCATGGTCAGCTGGCTGGGCGGACGCCGGGTCGCCTAACCACACCCGCCTTCCGTCCGGGTGGCCCGACCCGTCACCCGGACGGACCCCTTTGCCCTCCGCCCCGGGCCACCGCCGGCCCGGGGCGGCAAACACGACCCGGGAGACCCGTGATGAACACCAGCCCAGAGACCGTTGGCCGGCGCTCAGCCCTGCGCTCGGCCCTCAGCGGTCTGGGCGCCGCCATGATCACGGCCGGAATCTCGGGTTGCCGCCCGGTAGAACAGGACACCCCCATGCCCCCACAAGTCACGGCCAACTCTCCCTCCGCACAGATCACGCCGGAACCCCGGAAGAGCCGGCGTGTCCTGCTCGCCTACTTCTCCCGCGCGGGGGAGAACTATGACTACGGCGGTCGCACCAACCTCGACGTCGGCAACACCGAAGTACTGGCCGGCATGATCGGCACCCTCATTGCGTGCGACGTGCACCGCATCGAGGCCGCCGACCCCTACTCCGACGGCTACGACGCGACCGTCGCGCGCAACGTCCGCGAGCAGGACGGCAACGTACACGGCCATCGTCTCGCCGCTGCCCTCGATCGAGGACTACGACACCGTGCTGCTGGCCAGCGGGATCTGGAACGTCCGGGCGCCGATGATCATGACGACATTCGCCGAGAGCTATGACTTCACCGGCAAGACAGTCCACCCCGTCACCACCCACGCCATGAGCGGTCTCGGCACCACTGAACGGGACTACGCCCGCTCCTGGCCCGGGGCCGTCATCGGCGAAGGGATAGCGGTGCGGGGCGAGACAGTCCGGGACGCCGGGCCGGCTGTCGAGGCCTGGCTGCGCAGCGCCCGGCTCCTCCAGGACTGTTCACGCACTGCAGGGTAATCTCCCCGCAGTCAATCCCAATCCACTGCTCACATCTCCGGAAGGACTCCATCATGAACGATTCAAACCAGACCCGGGCCCAGCAACTCATCGGTGACTTCGCCCCCAAGCTGGTGGACCTCACCGACAACCTGCTCTTCGGCGACATCTGGGAACGGAGCGAACTCTCCCCGCGGGACCGCAGCCTCATCACGGTCGCCAGCCTCGTCACCAGCGGCAGCACCGACCAGCTCCGCGGACACCTCGCACGCGCAAAGGCCAACGGCCTGACCGAGACCGAACTCAAAGAGGCCATCATCCACCTGGCCTTCTACGCAGGCTGGCCCAAAGCGATGTCCGCCATCACGGTCGCCAGGGAAATATTCACCGCCTGACGGCGTCCACGGACCCGGCATTTAACGCGCCGGCGGCGGTTGCTCGGGTCTAGGCTCAGGAGGCCCGGTCACCGTCAGAGCTTCAAGGGCGCTGGAAAGTTCGTCACGCAGTACTGTCAGGTCCGGGCAAGTCTCGGGATCGGCGATTGTGGTGATGGTGAGCGTGCCGGCGTAGGAGAGGACTGCGAAGGCAACCGTTACGTTACCGCTGATCGCTCCTAGTGGAATGATCCCGGTTACCGGCCTGCCCGCGATCGCCAGGGCGCGTTCGGGCCCCCGCAGGTTCGTGACGAATGTGTGGACAAGGTGTTGGTGGTCTATGACGAAGCGGTAGGCGCCAAGGTGCGCTGCGACCCGGGATATGGGACCGATGATTGCAGTGGAGGCCCCGGGAGGCCGCTGCTTGACACTCCTCATCGTTGCGGCAACAGTTGCCACCCGTCCCTTGGCCGGACCGACCGCGGGAACGGTCACCGGGATGATGCCGCTCCGGTTCCCGAGATAGGTGATTGTCGTGTGGCGGCGTGCCGAAAACAGCACAGAGATGACGAACTCTTCGACATATTCGCCCCGTGCCAGGAGCAGGCGGTGCAGGGCTGTCGCGACGGCGGTGAGGATGAGATCGTTGACCGTCGCTCCCTGCATGTGCGCGGCGGTTCTGACTGCCTCCATGTCGCAGCGGAGGACGGCAAGCGTCCGTTGCGGACCCGTTGGGCGGTTGAGTGAGGTGCGGGCAGCCCGGGGTTTGCCCGTCTGCCGCAGTTCGGAGGCTCCGGCGGCTGCGGTCCGCAGTGCGGCCGGGAGCCGGGCCAGTGCGTTAAATCGGCTCCTTGCAGCATCAACGGCCAGGTGCAGCGCCGAGTATGGAATCTCTGGCTCCCGGCGACCGTCCCACCCGGTTTCCGCGGCTGCCAGGGCCTCCAGGACGGCGAGACCCCCAATCCCGTCCGTGAGGACATGATGGAAAACGAAAACAAGCGCTGACCGGTCCTGGCTCACGCCGGTGATGAGCTTGGCTGACCAGAGGGGACGGTCGCGGGACAGCGGCGCAGCGAGCATTTCGGCTGCAAAGTTGAGCACGGCTTCCTCACCGCCGGGCGCCGGACAGGCGATCACGCCCACATGGTGTGCCGGATCAAAGCCGGAATCATCCGCCCAAATGGGCCGCCCGCAGCCGAAGGGGACAGCGACCAGCCGCTGGCGCAGCCGGGGGACAGTGCCGAGCCGACGCGCCAGTGCTTCCAGGAGGGGTGCCGAATCTCCGCTGCCTTCCGTGCTGAGCATGAGGATGGCCCCGACTTGCATTGGCGCTGAGCCGATGTCCGCGTCCAGGGACATCATGTCCTCGGCGCTCACCCGGTCAACATGTTGCCTTGGCGTCATTTTCGGTCCCCGGAACCAGATCTCTGAATTCTCCGCACTCCTGGGTGGGAAGAAAACAGCAACCCACAAGTTGCTGGGCAGAGACAGCCGGCGACCCGACGTGGTCGTCATGTCCTCACTGTTGGGCGTAGGGGGCTTAGACACTAGGGCAGAACGTCCCACGTGCCCGTTCTGCGTAACCGAGGAGGCAGCCACCAGCGGCCCTGAATGAATTGGAACGACGACGGCGGCAAGCTCCCGCCGCTAGGACGCTTTCGCGCTGGTGGTACCGGGGCCCGCGTTGACTGCTGCCGCCACCAGGCGGTCGAAGCTGGCGGTTCCGTTCTCCGGAGGCACAACCGTGAAGACCGCAACCCATTTCTCGGGGGCATGTTTCTCCAGCGTTGACGCCCGGGCAACATGCAGGTTCAGCCCGGGTACGCCGCTGACAAGGAGCGGAAGCTGCTCGCCGGTCTTGGTCATGTGCCGGAATTGCCTGACCGACAATTGGTCACCCGGGCTGCTTGTGACCTCCGCGAGGGCGTCATTGACCCTCTTGGTCAACCCCCGCATAAAGCGCTGCTGGGCCATGACGGTGCGCACCGTCAGAAGCGCGGCGAAGAAGAGGGTGAACAAAACCAGGGCACCGAAACTTCTGAGGAAGGGCAGGAAGATCATCAGGAACAGGCACAGGATCAGCCCCAAAATACTCGACATGATGAACTTGAAGACGGGGTTTTCGCCCGGCTTCTTTGACCAGCGAACGAGGGCGACGATGTCCTTCCGGGGCTGATCGCGCCGTGAAATTTCCATGATTAGTACCCCTTCACTTCCATGAGCGCTTCGGCCAGGATGATTGCCTCGCGTGCTTCCTTGAGATCGCCCAGCAACCCCATATCGGGAATGGCTCCTGTGGCCGCGGTGGAGCCGGCGATTTCGGAAAAGATGCTGCTCAACTTTTCGCGGTCCTGTGACAGCATCCGGGACGACGTCAGCTTAATTCTGCTCAGCTCAAGCTCCAGCAGCGACTTGTCGATGGCCTCACGGCGCCCTTGCATGACCGCCAGCTTCTCGGTGACACGCTGGACACGGCCGCGGAGCATTGATTCCATCTTTCCTGCCACGACGTGGAGCTCGCACAGCGCTGTGTAGGACTGCGGGGACCCGGAGTGAACGGCGAGCTGTTCATCGACGTAATGGCGCCGTCGTTCCCATTTCCGGACGGCGGACTCAGATGGTCCCAAGAGGAGGGAAACGGCTGCCATTGCTTTGTCCAGCGACGCGGCCCGGGTGCTCAGGCTGCTGGTGGCGGCGTCCAGCCTCGACAGGAACGCGTCGTAGTTGTCGTGGGGCTGGGCGCTATCGGGATTCATGAGCCACCCGCGCGGTGGCGCGATTCCCCTCGCCGGAACTTGGCCCCGTCTCCCATGGCAAGAGGATAGAGGCTCCGGGCCCCGTTGGCATAGAGTGCGGCATTGGATCCGGAGCATTTCGGGCCAGTGTCAGCGGCACAACGCACCATAAACACCGGGGAAGCACGGCGTGCGGGTCGTACGGGGCGTGCGGTTCGGGTAGGGCGACCGGGTCATGGACTCCGGCGGCGCCGGGAAGGGGGCGGTGGGGTAGTAACGGGCGACCTGTCGCATGTAGTTCGCCCACTGCGGGCCGGCGAGCATGTAGCCGTCAATGGCCTTGTAGAACTTCCCGTTGACGGTGATGTTCTGCCCGGGCCTCTTCTGGCCCTCCAGGGCGTCGCCGAAGAAGGAAGCCGTCGCGAGGCCGCTTGTGTAGCCCACCACCCAGGTGGCGCCATTGGTATTGGACGTGCCCGTCTTGGCCGCGACCGGGAACCGCTCCTGGACCTTGGGCTTGATGTAAACGCCGGACCCGCGTTTCAGCACGTCCTGCAGCACGGCGTTCACGCCGCGGGCGACCTCGGGCTTGATCGCCCTGTGACAGGCGCTGGTCTCGGCCGGCAGTTTCTGTCCCGCCGCGTCGTTCACTGCCGAAATGGCAATCGGTGCGCAGTAGTTTCCGTCGTTGGCGAAGGTGGCAAACGCGTTGGCCAGATGGAGCGGCGCCACGCCGATGGCGCCCAGCAGGTTGCCCAGCTGGTGCATGTTCACCCGGGCGTTGTCCACGCCGCTGTGGATCCCTGCGGCGTCCACCATTTTCTGGATGCCGCAGAAGTCGAGCTGGGTGGCCTCGGCGAAGGTTGCGGTGTTGATGGAGTTGTACAGCCCGTAGTCCACGCGCATGCGGCGGTAGTAACCGGGATCGTTGTTCTGGAGGTCGTCCGCGGCGCCGAGCTGTTTCTGGCTGGTGCTGTAGGCGCCGAGCACCCTGCCGCAACTGGACCTCCATGGAAACCCGAGGGGATAGGAGCGCCGGGAGGCGTCCACCATGGCGGCCAGGGATTTGCCCTCGTTGAGCCATTCGGCAAACGTGAACGGTTTCATGGTGGAACCGGGCTGGAACCCGCCGGCGCCGTTGAGATCGTTGCCGTTGGCGTCCTTGGCATCGACGTTGAAGTTCAGTTGCGTGTCGAATTTGCCAGGTGCCGGGAGAAACACGGTGTTTTGCGCCATCGCCAGGATCTTGCCGGTGCCGGGTGCGATGGAGACCATCGCGGCGCCCCATTTGTCCGGGTTGGCCCCGGCCGTGGCATCGACCTGCGCCTGCGCGGCCAATTGGAGCCGGCTGTCCAGGGTGGTGGTGATGGTCAGGCCGCCGCGGAACAGCTTCCGCTCGCGTTCGCCAATATCCGCACCGTAGGCCGGATTGTTGAGAATGAGGTGGGAAACGTAGTCGCAGAAGTACGGTGCCATTTCCGCGCCGGCGCACCCCTGCCTCCCGGGGGTGATCTTGAGATCCACCGGGGCGGCTACAGCCGCATCATGCTGCGCTTGGGTGATGGCGCCATAGCTGATCATCTTGGCGAGAACCTGGTTGCGCCGCTGGACGGCGTTCTCCGGATGAACGTCAGGATTATAGAAGCTGGGGCTGTTCACCAGGCCGGCCAGCAGGGCAGCCTGGGGCAGCGTGAGGTCCTTGGCAGTGGTGTTGAAGAAGTAGCGGGACGCAGCTTCGATGCCGTAGGCGTCCCGGGCGAAAAACACGATGTTCAGGTACCCCTCCAGGATCTGGTCCTTGGTGTATTTCTTCTCCAGTTCGACGGCGAGCCTCATCTCGCGGATCTTGTCGGCCATGCTCTTTTGCCCGTTGAGGACAATCTGGTCGCCCTTGTCCGCCGACACTAGGGATTCGTTGAGCACGTTGGTGACGTACTGCTGGGTCAGGGTGGAGGCGCCCTGCCTGCCGCCGTTGGTCAGGTTGGACACCAGCGCCCGGAGAATCCCCTGGGGGTCAATGCCGGCATGTTCGTAAAAGCGGCGGTCCTCGATCGCGACGATCGCGTCCTTGATGTACGGGGACATCTGGTCGAGCCGGACCTTCACGCGGTTTTCAGCATAGAAGGTGGCGATCGGTTTCCCGTCGGCGGTGAGCACCCTGGTCGATTCCGACGGCGGATCAACTGTCAGTTCCGAGGGGAGGCTGTTGAACAATTTGATCGAGTCGCTGACGGCGACGCCGGTCGCGGCCACCGTGGGGACCAGAAGGCTGGCGGCCAGGACGCCGCAAACCGCGCTCGCCGTCAGGAAGCCGAACAGCCTCCACAGGGTCGCGGCTACTAGGGATCCGGTGCTTTTCCTGGGCGACATGGTGCCTGGACAGGCTAGGTCAAGGAGTCGATGGCGACGGTGATCGCCAGGAGGAGCGGGACGTCCTCGCCGCCCGCGATTTCGACGCCGTAGGACTCGCGCACGCGGAACCACTTCTTGGAGATCGTGGCGACCGTATGGCCGTCGCGCTCGATCTCGTACTCGTGGTCGACGATGTTGCCGTGCGCCTTCATGTCGGGTCCGCCTTTTACGTCGATCGAGAAGCGGTCCCGGAGCCCTACCAGGGCCTTGTGGACCGTCGCGGCGGTGTCGCTGCCCCGCTCGACGGCGACCTTGTCCCGGATCGAGAGCTTGCGTTCCTGGATGCGCGCCACCTCGTTGCCGGAGGCGTCCTCCAACACGAAAGTGTCCCGCATCCGCAACGCCTTGCCATTGACCTTGTAGGCGCGTCTGCCCTCGCTGTCTTCGATCCAGAAGTCGTCCCCGACCGACAGCAGTTTCTCACGCATTTGAAACCGCTCACCCATGGGTTCGTCGGGCCGGCGCCGTAATAGTCCCATGCCCCGACCATAGGACCGCTGCTCGGGCCTGCGCCTCACCCGAACCGGATGGTCCGGGAAACCAACCGGAGTCATGGGCCGGCCTGGCTCCAGCGCTGCTCGATCCGGCCAAATTTCCAGACGGCGAGCGCGATCAGCCAGATGACGACGAAGAGGCCGACGATGATGTACCCGACGTTTTCGAGGTCCAGCGAACCGATGGCGGCCACCGGCCCCGATTCGAGTCCCAACTTGTCCGCCAAGAGTCCAAGCAGCACGGTGACACCGACCACCAGGGCCACAATCACCGAGAGCACCGTGACTGTGAGGTTGTAGAAGACCTTGCGGACCGGCTTCAGGAACGCCCACCCATAAGCCCGGGACATGAACACGCCGTCGGCGGAGTCGAAAATGCCCATTCCGGCGGCGAACAGCACCGGCAGGACCAGGATGGCGTACCAGGGCAGGGAGAAGGCCGCGGAACCGGCGGCGAGTACGAGCAGGGCCACCTGGGAGGCGGTGTCGAATCCCAGGCCCATCAGCAGGCCGACGGGATAGATGTGCCATGGCTTGGTGATCCGCCGGATGGTTCCGCCGAGGAGCCTTGCCAGGAAGCCCCGGTTGTTGAGCTGGTGCTCAAGCTCAGCCTCGTCCAGTTCCCCGTTCCGCATCCCACGGAACACCCGGGCGATGCCGACCACCGAGACGAGGTTCATCAGACCGATCAGGATCAGGAACGTTCCAGCCACGACGCTTCCCACCAGTCCCAGCGTCTGCACCAGCGCCGAGTCCCCGTCCTGCACGGTGCCGGCCATGGCCCTCGCGCCGAGGGCCAGAAGCAGCGCCGCGCCGAACACCACGGTGGAGTGGCCCAGCGAGAACCAGAAGCCCACCCCCAACGCGGCCTTTCCCTCGCCGACCAGCTTGCGGGTGGTGTTGTCGATGACGGCGATGTGGTCGGCGTCGAACGCGTGCCGCACCCCCAGCAGAAAGGCGGTAACGCCCAGCCCCACCCCGTACACGCCGGAGCGGCCCAGCGCGAAGTTCTGCGGAGCCACGGCCAGGGTCAGCACACTCCAGCCGACCACGTTGAGCAGGAGGACGAAGCCGGTGATGCCTGCCAGATGGAACTTGTCCCGGCGTTCCCAGCGACTGGACGTCGCCCGAACCGGCTGCGCAACAGGCAACAAGTTGCTCATAATCCGTAAGGGTAGGCGCGGGGGCCGCCGCTGCCAAGACCTGGCGGACTGCGGAACTGCGCGTGGCCGTGTTGCTCCCCGGCATCGTCTCCAAGTGCGCCGTTGACACGGCGACGCCCGGCCCTATCCGCCGGTGCGGCCTCCATGCAAGCATGGGGATCACCGATCGTGCACAGTACTCCGATCATGCACAACACTCCGATCATGCACAGGGAGGGGACTCGATGAAATCCAATGAACTGCTGCTGGATGCCTTCGGCCGGATCCGTGAGACGGTGGCCGCGGCCCTGGCCGGGGTCGATGATGCCACGCTGCTCCGACGGCCCGGAGGCAACGGGAATTCAATGGCCTGGCTCATTTGGCACCTCAGCAGGGTCGAGGACGCGCAAGTCGCCTCCGCCGCGGGCCTGGACCAGGTGTGGACCTCGGAGGGGTTTGCCGCCCGCTTCGGCCTGCCGCTCTCCAAACGGGACACCGGCTACGGCCATACGAGCGGCCAGGTGGACGCGGTGCAGGCACCGCCGGAACTGTTGCTCGAATACTACGAAGCCGTCCACCGGCAGACCGTGAATTTCCTGGAGAACCTCGGCGACGACGACTTCGACCGGATCGTCGATACCCGCTGGGACCCGCCCGTCACCCTCGGGGTGCGGCTGGTCAGCACGATTGCCGACTGCCTCCAGCACGTGGGGCAGGCGGCCTACGCAAAGGGCCTGGATTCCGCGCGCGGGCACGGCTAGGCGGTCCCTTCCATGCGGGCGGCCGATATTCGCGGACTCTTCCCCGGACTACAGGACACGATCTATCTCAACACCGCCTCGATGAACGTCGGCTGTGCACCCGCCCGCGAAGCCTACGAGCTGGCCGTCGAGCGCTGGTCCGCCGGCAGGTTCGACTGGATGGATGCCGAGCGGGCAGGGGAGGAGGCACGCACCATGTTCGCGGAGATCGTCGGGGCGACGGCGGGGGAGATCGCGATCGTCCCGGCCGTGAGCTCCGCCGCCGGGATGGTGGCCGCCAACCTGCCGCCGGCGAGGCGCGGCGAGAACGTCGTGGTTGCCGGGAATGAATTCTCCTCGAACTATTACCCCTGGCTCCTGCTCCGGAACCGCGGATACGAGGTCCGGGCCCTGGCACCGGGCGGTGACGGCGTGACGGCCGAGGAATTTGGCCAGGCGGCCGACGGCGGCACCCGTCTCATCGCCGTAAGTGCCGTCCATTCGGCCAACGGCTACCGGGCGGACCTGGCCGCACTCAGCCGGGTCGCGGCCCGCTCCGGCGCCTGGTTCTTCGTCGACGCCTGCCAGGCCGCAGGCGCGGTGCCCCTGGATGTGGTGCGCGACGGCGTGGATTTCCTGGCCGCCGCGAGCCACAAGTTCCTGCTCGGCTCCAGGGGCATGGGTTACCTCTATGTCCGGAGCGGGCTCCTTGACCGGATCCAGCCCGTCGGTCCCGGCTGGAAGGCCGCGCGCAACCCGGCCGAGAGCTTCTACGGACCGGCTATGGACCTCTCACCCACGGCATCGAAGCTCGACGCCTCCTTGGCCTGGTTTCCCGCCCTGGCCGAGCAGGCGGCGCTCGGCATCTTCCGCAGGTTCGGCATCGGGGCCTTGCTCGATCGCAACGCCCGGCTCGCCCTGCGTCTTCAGGAGGCCCTGGCGGCGCAGGGCTCCGCGTTCCGGCCGTTAGCCGAGCAGCACCGCTCCACGATCTTCTCCGTGCCGGTGGCAGACACCGAGGCGGTCCTGGCGCGGTTCCATCAGGCCAACGTGGTGGCATCGGTCAGGGAGGGCAGGATCCGGCTGGCGGTACATTTCTACAATCTGGATGAAGAACTCGATCGCGTGGCCGGGCTGATCGGGCGAGGGTGAGCGGCGGCGGTGCTTCTCTTGGAACTGGGGCTGCCGCAGCACCGGTACTAGGCGTGCCCGTGGTCCTTGTCGTCGCTGGCGTAGGCGAGGCCGATCTGGCGCCGAACTTCGTCCATGGCCTCCATGACCTGAACGCTCTGCCGGGGCGGCAGGATGTCGTTGGCAATGGAGCCGGCCGCAATGAGCCGCTCCATTTCCTGCGCCTGGTATTGCATGCCGCGGCCGGTGACAGGTTCATCGAATCGCTCGACGACGTTTCCGTCGGCGTCGTACCTGGTGAAGGCCGACGGCGTGTACCAGACTGACGGGATCTCGATCCGGCCTTCGGTTCCGATGATCGAGGCCTGGTTTGGTCCCGCCGTGTCCAGCGCGCAGTGCAGCACGGCCTGCTGCCCGCCACCGTATTCGAAGATCATCGCGGTCTGCCGGTCAACTCCGGTTTCAGTCATGCTGGCCGCTGCCCGGATCCCGGTCGGCGCCCCGAAGACGTCGAAGGCGAAGGAGACGGGGTAGATGCCCAGGTCCAGGAGCGCTCCGCCGCCCAGCGCCGGGTCGTTGAGGCGGTGCGCCGGATCCTTGGGCAGATTCTGGTTGTGGTCCGCGATCACCGTGCGGACCTCGCCCAGTGCGCCGGACCGAATCAGCTCACGGATGCGGACCATGTGCGGAAGGTAGCGGGTCCACATGGCCTCAAGGGCGATCAGCCCCTTCGTCTCGGCGAGCTCCACGATCTCCCGGGCCTGCCAGGCGTTCATGGCGAAGGGCTTTTCGATCAGCACGTGTTTACCGGCGTCCAGGGCCAATAGCGCATTCTCGTGGTGGAACGGGTGCGGCGTAGAAACGTAGACAACGTCGACGTCCGGGGCGGCCACGAGGTCCGCGTAGCTTCCATGGGACGTGGGGATCTGAAACCGGGCCGCGAACTCGGTCGCGGATGCCATGGTCCTGGAGCCAACGGCCTGGACCACCGAGCCATTGTCGATCAGGTCCGGCGTTTGCAGTCCAGCGATGAACCCGGTGCCGAGAATTCCCCATCTGGCCCGGGGCGTGGAGAGATCTGCGGTGCCGGGTGTGGCGTGCTCTGACATGCGTTTGGGTTCCTTTCGAACATGCGGTCACGAAAGCAATCGGGCGGCTCGTGGAGCGTCCACGGCTTCGCGGGACGTGTTCGTATCCTAATCCCGATGCCGGAACTCATGGTGTGAGCGGACCCCGAAGCACACGCAGGGCCGCGGTGCCGTCACCTTCAATGACGGCGTTCTCTGCCAGGTTGGATCGACCCCAAAGACCCAGATACATCACTGGCAACGGGGCGGAAATCAATGCCACGGCGGCACCAGGTCCCAGTGTCCAGCTGGCGGCGCCTGGCACCCGGAAGGTCACAGCTTTGTCCGGGGGCGGCATCCGGTCCAGTCGCAGCTGCCGCGGCGTGAACATCGCCAGGACCTCGTCGACACCGTCGAGCATGAAGTTGTCCGCCAGCGCGGGGATCTCCAGGCCAAGCGCCTGGCAGGCGTCGACCAGGTGGATGGCATGTTCGTGGGCCTGTCGCCGAAGCCAGAACCGGGCGGTGCGCGGCGGCGGGCCAAAGTTCCAGCATTCGCGTTCGGGATCAAGGCCCGTCATCGTCTCGAGGAAGGGTGCGGTGCCCGCCAGAAACCAGGCCGCGGCGCCCTCGGCCGGCGGTGCAGGTTCCTGGACAAAGGTGCCCGTCCGGACCACCCCGGCTGCCCACCTCTCGATTGAGCCGAGATGCCCGAAGAGCTGCTCGAGCGTCCAGGCGGGGCACGCCGGAATGGCGCTGGCAAGCGTGTCCCGCGGCTGCCGGGCGAGCGTGCCGAGGTGGTCCAGGGAGTGGGCCAGTTCGGCCAGGATTCGATCGGGCGACATGGGAGGAGCCTAACGCGACGCCGGGGCAGTCCGCGGCCCGGGCGGGAGCGCTGCGGCGGCTCCGCCTCTGGCAAGTAGGCAATCGTGTCCGKCCAAGTGCAAGGCAAGTAGCGCCCGGAGGATCACGGGAATCGCCCCCGAAAAGTCGAGTAGCCTCCACTCGCGTGCTCCCGACCCCTCGCTTCTAGGCTCGAAAGCACTGGGTTAATAAAGACAATGTAGGGTCAGAACGGGTCTCAAGCCATGCGCGATCAGACAGAACCTCGCGTTTCGTCCGGCTATTTTCACGGGCGTCTGCGCGGTGGACGTTCGGGTGGGCCGCCGCACCTCCGGCAGCGGACGGCCGCGATGTCCGCAACTTCGACCCGGACGCACAGGCGCCCGAGGCTTCTGGGCGCCTGCGCGTCCGTGCTGTCGGCGACGCTCGCCCTCGCCGGGCTGTCTGTCGGCGGGGCAGCCGTCGCGGACGTGGGGACCATCGCCCATGATTCCCTGCGGACCGGGTGGGACCGCGACGAGCCCGGGCTTTCGCCGTCGGCGGTGGCATCATCGAATTTCGGCAAACTGTTCTCCGCAACCGTGGACGGGCAGGTCTACGCCCAGCCGCTCGTAGTCGGCACCACCGTGATTGCCGCGACGGAAAACAACGCCGTCTACGGGCTGGACAGCGCCACGGGCGCGGCAACGTGGACGCGCAAACTCGGGCCGGCGTGGCAGGCGTCGACGGTGGGGTGCGGTGACCTCACTCCCAACATCGGAATCACGTCCACTCCGGTCTACGACCCGGCGACGAAGAGCGTCTTCCTGCTCGCGAAGACCGACGACGGCGCGACTGCGCAGCTCCCGCACTGGTACATGCATTCGCTCGATGTGGCCACGGGGGCTGAGAAGCCGGGCTTCCCCGTCGTTATCGATGGCGCGCCGACGAACGACCCCACCCGCCCGTTTAACGCCATGACCGCGATGCAGCGCCCCGGGCTGCTGCTCATGGACGGGGTAGTCTATGCGGGATTTGCCAGCCACTGCGACTACACCCCCTTCGTCGGCTATGTTGTCGGCGTGTCGACGGCCGGCCGGCAGACGACGATGTGGGCGACCGAATCAGGCAACGCCATTGCCGAGGGCGGGATCTGGCAGTCCGGTGGGGGACTGGTGTCCGACGGTTCCGGTCAGATCCTGCTCACCACGGGGAATGGCATTTCCCCCAATCCCGGCCCGGGCGCGAATCCCCCCACCACCCTGGCAGAATCTGTGGTCCGGCTCCGCGTCGGCACCAACGGCGACCTGACAGCCACCGATTTCTTCAGCCCGGCCGACAACGCGAAACTGAACCGAAACGACGCAGATCTGGGCTCCGGCGCCCCCCTCGCGATCCCGGACGGCTATGGCACCGCCGCGCACCCGCACCTAATGGCCCAAATCGGCAAAGACGGCCGCATGTACCTGTTGGACCGGGACAACCTGGGCGGCATGGCGCAGGGACCGGGCGGAACCGACGCCGTCCTGGACATGGCCGGTCCGTACAGCGGAGTGTGGGGAAAGCCCGCGTTCCTCGGGACCAGCGCCGGTGGCTACGTCTACGTCGTCGAGAGCAACGGGTACCTTCGGGCGTTCAAGCTCGTGAAGGGCGCTACGGGAGGGGTCAGTCTCGCGGCCGCCGGGACCTCCGCAGGCACGCTCGGGTTCAGCTCCGGCTCGCCGGTGGTGACGTCCTCCGGGACGGACGGGTCCTCGGCCTTGGTTTGGGTGGTCTACGTCAGCGGAGGTACGGGGGCTGGTGCGGAGCTGCGCGCCTACCGCGCAATCCCGGACAACACCGGGAACCTCAAGGAGGTGTTCAACGCCCCACTGGGTATAGGGGCCAAGTTCTCCTCGGTGGCCACAGACAGGGGTCGCGTGTACGTCGGCACCCGGGACGGACACGTCATCGGCTTCGGCGCCCCGACAACATCAGCGGTAGGGGCAACGAACACCGACCTCGGTAACGTCCAGGTGGGTTCCACCGTGACCCGCAGCGTGACGATCACGGCATCGCGGGCGGTCACCATCAGCTCCATTACGGCCGATGCCCCATTCGATCTCGGAGCCATGCTGACGTTGCCCCGCACGCTGGCACAAGGCGGAAGTATGACGGTACCCGTGACTTTCTCGCCGACGGCTCCGGGCCAGGCAGACGGCACGCTGACGGTCAAAACGGCCGACGGCGAGACCGACCTTCTTGGCGTCCGCGGTGTCGGTACGAAGGACGGCCTGGGCGCGATCCCGGCCGTGGTGCAGTTCACTGACGTCCCAACAAAAACGGTTAGCCGGGGGACGGTTAATATCATCAACACCGGTACGACCGTCGCCAAGATCACCGGAGTGACCTTGCCAGCCAACGCGCAGCTCAGTGTCGACCCCGCCACGTTGCCGGTCGTGGGACAGACGATCCAGCCCCTCGCATCGGTTGCGGTGTCCATGACGTTCAGTCCTACCTCGGCCGGTCCGGTAAACGATTCGCTCGCCGTCGTCAGCGACCGTGGCCAGGTGACCGTCACAGTGGCCGCGACCGCCGTCTCAGGCGCGGCGCACCTGCAAATGCCGGGCAGCTTGGACTTTGGTGACGTTCCCGTCGGGACCTCAGCCGTCCGGGCATTCCAGATCACGAACACCGGCAACGTCCCGATGACCATCACGAAGGCGAAAGCTCCGCAGGGAGTCTTCGCAACCACCACACCCATCGCCGAGGGGTTGAAGATCCCTGCTGGTGACTCCGCCTACCAGTCCGTGACCTTCACGCCGACAGCCGTCGGACAGGCCGGGACAGCGGAAACCTACTATCTGATAACCACGGACGACGGCCAGGGCGCGCTGAAGGTGATGCTGACTGGCAAAGGCACCGACGACCCGATTGCCTCTTATGCCTGGACGATTGGCGCGGGCGACCCCCGGTCGGACCTGGGCCGGTCGCTCACTCTGGAGTACGCCGTGGCGGGAGGTAAGTGCCAGGATTATGTCAGGGGCGTGATCTGCTGGTCACCGGCGACCGGGGCCCATTCTGTCATCGGTGAAATATTCAAGCGATACAAGGCGGTGGGCGGTGCCGCCGGTGGCCTCGGCTTCCCGACTACAGACGAGAAGACGACGCCGGACGGCGTGGGGCGGTACAACCATTTCTCCGGCTCGGGCGGGTCCTCGATTTACTGGACGCCTACGAGCGGGGCGCACTCCGTGCAGGGCGCCATCCGGACCAAGTGGGCGTCGCTGGGCTGGGAGGCAGGACCGCTGGGCTATCCGACCACCGACGAGAAGACGACGCCGGACGGAGTGGGTCGGTACAACCACTTCTCGGGTGCGGTAGGGCACTCGATCTACTGGTCGCCAAAGACGGGGGCGCATTGGATCGCCGGTGCTATCCGGGCCAAGTGGGCGGCCCTGGGCTGGGAGGCAGGGCCGCTGGGCTATCCGACCACCGACGAGAAGGCGGCGCCGTATGGAGTGGGTCGGTACAACCACTTCTCGGGTGCGGTTGGGCACTCGATCTACTGGTCGCCGAAGACGGGGGCGCACTGGATCGCCGGTGCTATTCGGGCCAAGTGGGCGGCCCTGGGCTGGGAGCAAGGACCGCTGGGCTATCCGACCACCGACGAGATGGGCTCGCCGGACGGTGTGGGTCGGTACAACCACTTCTCGGGTACGGTTGGGCACTCGATCTACTGGTCGCCGAAGACGGGGGCGCACTGGGTCACCGGCGCGATCCGGGCCAGATGGGGGTCGCTAGGCTGGGAGAGAGGCCGGCTGGGTTACCCGACCAGAGACGAGTACTCGGTTTCCGTCGGCCGGGCATCGGACTTTCAGCGCGGCCGCCTGACCTGGAACTCGACCACCAGGCAGGTTACAGGATAGCGGCGCCCGGCGTCGTTCCGTAGCCCCAAACCCTATTGGCGCCTGGACTCGCTTGGCTGGGACCTGATGGTCCGGAGGCGCGCGACGGCGGCGGCGAAGATTGATGATAGGGCGGCGGCCCGATTGCCGGCGCCATGCTGTCGGCCAACGTGCCGGTGGACGATGGAACGGCTCCCACTTCGCATTCGACCCCGCCTGCTCATGGACCACGGGCACACCGGCAATGCAGTATCGCATCGAACGCACAGTGTGAGCGGAAGAGCGTTGAACTCCGACGGCACAGCCCGTCAGTGCAGCGCCAGGACGACGTCGTCGATTGGTATGTTGCCGCGGTGCCACCGGCCGCGTGGGGGCCTTCATTGCAAGACCCTTGCCGGACATCTGACTTCGGAGGAGGATGATCGGCACACTGAGGAGGCCCGCCATGACCCAGCTTGGCAAGTTTGAGAAGTACCTGATTGAGGAATTCTTCGACGACTACCGCTCCGGCGCCATGAGCCAGCACACGTTCACGCGCCGGGTGGCGTTCATCACCGGCAGCATGGCGGCGGCCTCGGCAGCGATGCTCCTGGTGGGCTGCACGCCCGAGGAGGTTCCCCGCAGTACCGACCCGATGCCGACGCCGACGACGTCCGCGCCAAGGTCCGGCACAGCGTCCGCGGGCGCGGTGCCGGGGGCCAAGAGCCCGTTGTCGGTCCCGGAGGGCGCGGCCGGACTCACGACGGCGACCGTGCAATTCGCCTCGGGCGGCACCGACATCAGTGGCTATCTCGCACGGCCCGACCACGGGGCCGCCGGGCCGGCCGTGCTGGTCTGCCACGAGAACCGCGGGCTGACACCGCATATCCAGGATGTGGCGCGCCGCTTCGCCAAAGCCGGATACGCGGCTCTGGCCCTGGACCTGCTGAGCAGGGAAGGCGGTACCGCGGGCATTGACGCGGATGCTGTCCCGGGAGCACTGACCCAGGCCGGGGCGCAGCGTCACGTTTCCGACTTCACGGCCGGCTTTAACTACTTGAACGCCCAGGACTTCGTTGATCACGGGCGGATCGCCATGAACGGCTTCTGCTTCGGTGGCGGCATAACGTGGCAGTCGGCGACGGCGATCCCGGGCCTGTTGGCGGCCTCGGCGTTCTACGGACCCGCGCCTGACCTGGACAAGGTCCCGGCCATCAAAGCGGCCGTCTTCGGCGTCTACGCCGAACTGGACCAGCGGATCACCGGCGCCATGCCGGCGCTCCGGGATGCCTTGGCCAAAACTGATGTCCGGAACGAACTCAAGATCTATCCCGGCGTGGACCACGCCTTCCACAATGACACCGGGCCGCGCTACAACCAGGAGCAGGCCACGGCCGCATGGAACGACACGCTCGCCTGGTTTGGCAAGTATGTGTGAAGGCAAGTTTGTCTGAAGCCTGCCCCGGACATGTCCCGACCGGATGGAGACGCGATGTTCGCAAACCGCAGGACCGCGGCGTTGAGCGCTGCAGGCGCCTTGGCCCTTGCCGGGTGTGGTGCCGCACCAGTGTC
Source organism: Arthrobacter sp. P1_D12 (assembly GCF_056406175.1). Classification (NCBI taxonomy): domain Bacteria; kingdom Bacillati; phylum Actinomycetota; class Actinomycetes; order Micrococcales; family Micrococcaceae; genus Arthrobacter; species Arthrobacter sp. P1_D12. Next base: position 64,850 of record NZ_JBFUAR010000008.1, on the reverse strand, counting down.
CCGGGAACGGGCGCCGGCGATAGACCGTGCGGCCGCCGTGACGGCCGGGACGCAAGCCGCCGTCTCCGACGGGACGCAGGCCGCCGTCGTCCGCGGATGGGGCCCAGTGGTGGCGGGGGACGAATTCAACTACGCGGGGTCGCCTGACCCCGCGAAATGGAGGGTCTTCAAAGGACCGGGGCACGCGGGCAAGGGGATCCGGAGTCCGAACGCGATTGCAGTAGGCGGCGGCGTCGTGACCCTCAGCGGCGACGCCGCGGGCACCACCGGCGGCATGTCCGCCAGGTTTTCCCAACAGCGGTACGGCCGCTGGGAGGCCAGGATGAAAATTGGCCAGCGGGATCTGCAATATCACCCTGTCCTGATCCTGTGGCCGAACAACAACATCTCGTCCACGTGCGCCGAGATTGACTACGCCGAGGGGAGCGCCAATACCGCCCAAATCAAGTTCTTCCTGCACTACGCCTGCGGTGGCCCGAACTTCCAGACCACCGCGGCCAAGACGGTCGACACCACACAATGGCACAACTATGCAGTCGAGTGGACCCCCACCGGAATTACCGGATACCTCGATGGGTCCTTGTGGTTCGTGGACACGAACCCGGCGCATCAGCCCACCGTGGGCATGCACCAAACGGTGCAACTGGACTGGTTTCCCAACGGGACGCCCACCAAACCCAGCCAGATGCAGGTCGACTGGATCCGCGTTTACAAGTAAGCGTTGCGCCTACTCGCCCGAGGCAAATTCCGGCAGCAACGGGCCGCCAGCCTCCGACGCCCCTTCGCGGTGCCCGTCCAAAGCCTTCAACGCCGCAAGGTGCTCCAGCAGGGCCCGTTCCGGATGTCCGGGATGGGCAGCCAGCTGCTGGCGCAGCAGTTCCCGTGCGCGGGCTTGTTCCGGGGCACTGTCGTCGAGGACGGCGTCAATGATTCTGGCGGCCTGATGTCGGACTCCGGCGGCAGATGCGGCATGTTCCGCACCGGATACCAGGTTCTCGGGATCCTGTTCTTCGAGGCGTCCTGGAGTGGACGACGGCTCCACCGACATGGCTGTTCCTTTGGTCATCGTTCCGGCTGAGTCCGGAACCGGCCTGCCGCCTTCCCCCAATCCCGGGTACTGTACCCGGGTCCTAAGACGGGCCACCGTGACAAACCTACAACGACGCCGGGCCGCCAACCCCACACGGAAGCGAAGTTTTCGCCAAGTTTCATGCACAAGACACCGTGCCGCCGCCCGCGGAATGCTAACGGCCGCCGGCGCCACGGGGCGTATCCGCTGCAGCGCTTGTGTTGGTCATCTGCCCGAAAAGACGCGGAAATACTCGCCGGGTAGCCTCGCACCAACGAATCCGTTCGAAAGGTAGTACGCCATGCGTGTTGGACTGATCCGGGTGATGACGACGTCGGACCGACGCCTGCTCCACGCCCACGGGAAACTCCTCCAGGAAGCATTCGGGTTTACCGTCACTTCCCGCTGTATTCCGGACCAGCCGTCCGGCGTCTACGACCAAGCGTCGCTCGCATCTGCGGCACCCAAGGTTGTCCGCCTGGCGAGGGACATGGCGGGGGATGCTGACGCCCTGATTATCAGCTGCGCCTCCGACCCCGGGCTCGCCGCCACCCGGGCAGCCGTGGATATTCCGGTCATCGGAGCGGGCTCCGCGGCCGCGGCCGCGGCTCTGACCTTCGGCGGCCGGATTGGAGTTTTGGGACTCGGCGCACACGTACCGGGCCCGATCTCGGATGCACTGGGCGAACGCATGCTGCTCATTGACGGGCAGGGAAGGACCGAAACACCCGACGCCTTCCTCATGCCTGCCGGGATTTTCGACGCCCTCGCCGCGGCCCACATGCTGGTTGACGCCGGCGCCGACATGATCGTCCAGGCCAGCACGGGCCTGAGCAGCATCGGCATGGCGGACGTGCTCCGCCGCCGGCTCGGGGTTCCGGTGATCGACGCCGTGACGGCGGCCGGTTCAATGCTGGTCTCAGCGGTATCCGCCCGGAACTTCGAGGGGTTTGAGTCCTGCCGCCAGTAGCGGCGAGTCCTCGGCCAACACCAAGGCAGCCCCGCGCCGCAGTACGGCGCGGGGCTGCCTGGCGATTTGCCGGTCCTACTTGTAGACGCGGACCCAGTCGACCTGCATCTGTGAAGGCTTGGTGGCCGACCCGTCGGGGAACCAGTCCAGCTGCAGTGTCTGGTGCATGCCCACGGAGGGCAGGTGCGCGGGGTTCGTGTCGGAGAAGGTCTTCGCGCCATCGATGTAACCGGTGATGCCGGCCGGGGTCCACTCCACTGCGTAGTTGTGCCACTGGGTGGTGTCGATCGTCTTGGCCACCGTGGTCTGGAAGTTCGGGCCGCCACAGGCATAGTGCAGGAAGAACTTGATCTGTGCGGTGTTGGTGCTGCCCTCGGCGTAGTCGATCTCGGCGCAGTTGGGGGAGGTGTTGTTGTTGGGCCACAGGATCAGCACGGGGTGGTACTCCGGGTCCCGGGCGTTGGTCCGCATGCGCGTCTCCCACTTGCCGTATTTCTGCTGGGCAAATTTGGCCGACATGCCGCCCGTGGTGCCGGCCGAGTCGCCGCTGACCGTGGCCACGCCATTGGCAACCGACCAGGCCTGCGGGCTTCTGACACCCTTGCCGGCATGTCCGGCTCCCTTGAAGACGCTCCACTTGGTGGAGTCGGGGGCGCCGGCCTTGGAGAACTCGTCACCCGCGACAACCGCACCCCAGCCCCGTGCAATGGCGGCCTGGGAACCGTCGCCGGTCGCGGCGACGGCGGCCTGGGCAGCGACGGGCGCCGTTACCGCCGTCGGCGCCGGAGCGGCTGCCGCTTGGGCGCCGGCTGCCGGAGCAACAGGCGCGGCGGCCCGTGCAGGTGCCGCATCGGCTCCGGGAGCCGCAGGTGCACCGGCGGTACCGGTGGCCGGCTTGGGGGCCGAGGGGACCGTCGGCTTCGGCGCTGCGGCCACCGGGGCCGGGGCCTTCGCGGCAGGATGCGCGGCCCGGGTTGCCGCCGAGGACGTGGAGTCCGCAGCAGAATGCGCGGCCCCGGTGGCCGGTGAAACGGCTGCGGCGCCCGTCGTGGGACCGGCGCTGCAGCCGGTCAGGGACAGTGCGCCCAGGCTCAGCGCAATCGCTACTTTGTTCAGCTGTGGTGCCGTGGAGCGTGCCTTCGGCCGTGCATCTTTGAACGTTGATTTATTGAACAGCGGTGTTTTCTTGAACAACGGACCCCTCCGGGCTTTCGTGGCTGGCACGCACAACCGACGCTGCCAGGGCTGCGGATAATGCGGGAAGTTTCATCCGGCCCCTGCCGCAAGGCATGGGCGAGCAGACGCCGAACGGCGCAACGGGGCCCTGCAAAGGGGCGGTCCGGGGCCCTGCATTCGGGCCGGGCCTCGCGGCCAGCGGCCAACGTTACCGGACCGTTACCTCAGCCCGCAAACCTCCCGGATGCGTGACGTTCCGCACGCCGCCTCCGCCCGGGGTGCCGCGCTACGCGCAGCTGGGCTGATATGCCGGGTTGCCCGGGCGGCCGGCCGGCTGACCAAGAGCGTCGGACACGAGACGCTGGGTGACGGGGTCGTTGGGCGCCTGGTCATGGTCAATCACGTCTGCCGGGCACTTGTCCTGGATGGTGATATTGGTGACCTGCTGGGCCGGCCCGGCGAGGAACTGGCTGGGGTAGGGCGTCACCACCTCGTCGTGCGTCGTGGAGATCACCGTGTAGGCCGGACCAGGAACCGTGTCGCCAATGGAGTTGAGCTCGGTGAGGAACGGAGAACCTGCCTGCTGGTCGGCGCAGGCCTGGCAATTCGACCCTCCCACTGAGGTGGCCGGCGGAACGGCGTCCGGTGTCGGCGTGATGAGCCCGCGGGTTCCGTGGTTGGACGGGGCGATGCCCACAAGGTGGTTCACCTTGTCCGCGCCTCCAATGAATCCGAGGTAGTAGCGCGGCATCATGCCGCCCTGGCTGTGGCCCACGAGATCAACTTTCCTGGCACCCGTCGAGGCCAGTACCTTCTCGACAAACGGGGCGAGTTGACGGGCTGACTCTGCCACCGGGCCCGTGGCGTCGACGCCGTTGGTCGCACCGTAGTTCAGCGCGAAAACGCAGTAGCCCTGGCTCTTTAGCGCCGGCGACATCGTCGCCCAGTTCTTCGCCATGTTTTCGAAGGTTCCCGGCACCAGGACCACCGGGTAGGGGTGGGCTGCCGAGGGCTTGCAGGACCAGTCATTCGCGCCGGGCGGCGAAACGTCAATGGTGTCGGCCTGGGCCGCCGGCACACCCATCAGGGATGCGCCAAGCAGCGCGAAGGTCGCAGCTGCCAGGGTTGCGAGTGCTGCGGGCGTTTTCGGGTATGGCACGGATTACCTCTTCGGTTGGACGCGTCATCTGTGACGGTCTGTGGGAATGGAAGTGAGGTAGGGGATCAGCCCCCGCTGTGATCCGACTCACGTCTCTCAATTCACGCTAGGGAAGGTGCTCCGCGGATCGCTGCGACATGCACGTTTGTGCATGCATTTTTCGACGGCAGTGGTGCCAGTGGGGGTTGCGTGGGGAGACTGCTGCACAGTTGTGCAGGTACGGGGATGCCGCCCGCCGTCGCCTCCGGTCCCCTCACTCTCCGGCCACCTCACTCTCCGGGCGGAAAATCGTAGGAGGCCTGGATCGTCGTCGGCGCGCTGCCGTAGGACAGGACGATCTCGTCGTGCGCCTTGAACGGGAGGTCCCGGATCCCGGCGTCGAACTTCCGGCCGTTTACGTAAACGGTCCAGCCATCCAGCGAACCCCCACCGGTGCCGGGGGCGCCGTTGCCACCGAGGACGCCCCACTCCGTCAGGAGCTGCCCGAGGGTGAAGGCCTGACCGGCGGTGGGGGACTCGATGTGGACCACGCCCGTGGTGTCGTGGGTGTGCAGTGCTGAGATGCCGTTGGCCTTGTGGTCAGCTCCGGCGGTGATGCCGATATTGGCCGCCACCGCGATGGGCTTGCCGTCCTTCAGCACGTCCAGATGTGCGTGATAGTGGTCCACGTTGCCCTCCGCCGTCAGCACCGTGAGGCCGGCCTGGGCGATCCGGCCGGGCGCCCCCGTGATGTCTAAAGCGAAATCAGGAGCCGGCGCCGCGGATGCCGCAGGTGACTCAGGCGACGGTGCGGTAGATGGCGCAGGGGCAGCGCACCCTGCCACCCCCAGCGTCATGACGGAAAGTGCGATGGCGAGTGTCAGCTTGGTGTGCATGGTTGTGTAAACCGCTTTCGATCGGAGGCTTGCCAGTTCAGTCTAGGCAGATGGTCCGGGCCCACCGCCCAGGACGGCTTGGCACCGCGTTTCCGCCGCGAGCCGCGAGGGGAAAGAATGGACGGGTGAGTGATGCCGGCGAATTCATCGACCTCTCGCTGCAGCGCGAAGCTTCCTGGCGCCGCGCTGAGCAGCTTCAGGCGCGGCTGGAAACGGAGCCGGCGGGCAGCGGCCTCCGGTTCTACGGCACGTCCGTGGGCGCCGTGCGCGGCACGGTCCGGGATGCCGGCCGCCGCTATCCCGGGTTGTCCCGCGATGAGGTCACTTTGCTGAGTTCCGAACTGTGGGGCTCCGGGCCCGGAGGCTCCGGCCGGGGGCCTGCGCCGGTTTTCGAGCGCCGGCTGGCCGCCGTGGTCCTGCTCCAGGCCAACGTGAAGCTGCTGACCAACTCCGACCTCACCCGGCTGGAGGGCTTCATCCGGCAGGCGCGGGTGCGGGACCTTGTGGATCCGCTCGCCGTCGACGTCGTCGGACCTCTGGTGGACGGACTCGATGTTCTGGCCAGGGTGCGGGCCGACAGCGTGCTGGACCGGTGGGTGCGCGAGCCCGATGCCTGGCTGCGCCGGGCCGCGCTTCTCTCGCCGTTGCTGGCGCTGCGCGCGGGCGCGGGGGACTGGGACAGGTTCGTCCGGCACGCCAACGCGGTGCTCGGCGAGCCGGGCGGGACGTTCGACGCCGACGGCACAGCGGTCCGGGATGCCGTCTCCCGGGTCCTGGCAGAGATGGCAAAGCGGAGGCCGGAGCTGCAATTCACATCCGTTGGATAATAACCCTCCGAACCTTCGCCGCCGGCCCGGCTTTGGTCCAGGCATGTAGACATTCGGACTGTCAGGCCGTCGGACCCCCCGGATCGCCCTGCCCGACGGCGCTGCCGGAATTTCCGGACTTGCCGCCGGCATTTGCCGGGACCGCGAAAGTCCTCGCCGCCCGTGACCCGGCGACGGCGCTCGCGGCTATGGTGACAAGCGCTCCCACCAGCAGGGCCGCGGCCTCGCCTGGGAGCAGGACCTGAAGCTGCGTGCCGATGCTCGCCGCAGCCACCGGTACGCCAAGCTGGGCCGCCGACAACACCCCCAGCGACAGCGGGAGTCCCAGGAAAGCCAGGTCGGCGTGCGCCAGCAGGGCCCCGGCCCCCAGCAACAGGCCGAGGGCCATCATGTCCGGGTGCCCGGCCAGGTCCTTTAGCGTCAGCGATGCACCCAGCCACACGAAGAAGAGCGGACCCAGGAAGCCGTCGCTGAGCGCGAACAGTTGCCGGGCCAGCCGCCGCGGTTCGCCGACCGCAGCCATCACCAGGCCGAAAGAAAAGCCTGCCATCATCACAGACACATTGCTCCACGTCGCGACACCGGCCAGGGTGAAGAGCACGGCCAGCTGGATCCGTAGCTCCAGGGCAAACTTGCGGCTTTCCGAGAGCCGGTGCACGCGCCGACGGATTCCCTGGCGCTCCAGCCAGCGCAAGCCGACAAAGAGCACTACCGCGCACCCGGTCACCACGAGGACACCCAGCGCCGCCTGGACTGCGTGGGGCGGATCCACCAGGAGCGGCAACGCCACAATGCAGGCCGTGTCGGCAATTGCCACCTGCGCTGTCATAGCGACGACATCTGGCCCGCCGAGGCGCAGGGAATCGACGATTGGAAGCACCAGGGCGGCCGACGAGGACGCCAGCAGCACGACGTAGAGGGGAGCATGTCCAGTCCCGAACAGCAGACCGATGCCGGTTCCGACCACCACCGCTGCCGCTGCGGCCACCATCGCCCGGCGGGAGCCTTTGCCGAGGGCGCCACGGATGTGCGGATCCCGCACGGGAACGTGGGTGCCTGCCACGAACATCATCAGCGCAAACCCGATATTGGCCAGCAGGGTGAACGTCGGGTCCGCGGGGTCCACCAGGGCCAGGCCTGAGCGCCCGATCGCGATGCCGGCCAGCAGCTCACCCAGCATGACAGGCAAGTGCCAGCGCGCCGGCAGGGCCAGCAGGGGGCCGGCCAGGGCGATGACGGCGATCAGCGCCAGGGACAGGAAGGTCATGGTTCTCGGCGGCCGGCCGGCGCCGGGCCTGACCGCCGTTCCACCACCGCGTAGGCCTTGCCGTCCAGGAAGGCCCAGTCGTTGACAACCATGTACCCGAGCGCGTCCACCCGGTCATTGAGGATGTGCTCGTCGAAACCCCCGTCACGCGGTTCCGCGTCCCAGGTGCTCACGTGGACGTCCCCGCCGTCGAGGATCAGCAGCTCGGTGTTGACGTCGAAATCCTCTTGGGGCTGAGTGCTCAACTGGCAGATGGCGACACACTGGCTGTTCATTTTCGGGCCTCCGCTTCCGGTGGTGCTGATGGCATCATCCTATGTTCGGAAACGGCGCCGCCCTATGGGCAAATTGCGGCCCGGCATCATGGCTCCGTTACCTGAATGTGACTTTCGGGTGCGGTTCGCGCTACGGTTGATGAGTGCCTGTTGTCTCCGATACGGGCGCTCCCCAGCCGATTGCCTAACTCTGCCGCGGCCCGGGGGTAACTCGCATCAACGTCCGGCAGAGACGGGGAAACCACTTTTGACCTGCTGATATGCAGGTCTTGGGGTGAAGCCGCACAGTGCCCGCAAACGACGGGCCCGGGAGTGCGGCCGGGTGCCTCCCATCCGAATCCGACAGCTCACCTCGCAGGCATTGGGAGAGGCTTCATTTTTCATGACTTCAGTCAATACTTTTGCGCGCCATGCCGCCGTCCTCGCCGCCGCATCCGGCCTGGTCCTGACCAGCGGAATGGCCGCCAACGCCGCCACCGCCCCGGTGCAGCGTGACTCTGCTCCGGCGTCGAACGTCGACGTCACCGGACAGGTCAGTGCCCCCGTCAGTGCCGATTCAAGCGTCAAGATCAGCTTCGAGCGCCCCGCAGTGGATTCTGTTGCCGCGCCGGTCATCGAACGGCCCGTCGCGCCGGCTCCGGCTCCCGCTGCAGCCCCGGCGGCGGCGCCCAAGGCTCCGGCCAAGCCCGTCATCCAGGTGCAGGCCGCTCCGGCAGCAGCTCCGGCAGCAGCGCCGGCCGCGGCGCCCGCGGGCGGACGCAACGCCATCATGCTCTCGGCCGCCTACAGCCAGGTGGGCATCACCCAGGACTGCACTGCCATGGTGGAAAAGGCCCTTGGCGCCGCGGGTAAGCCCGTTGGCGACATCGGTCCCCGCGCGTTCCTTGGCCTTGGAACCGTTGTAGCGACGCCGCAGCCCGGTGACATGGTGGTCCAGTCCGGCCACGTCGGCATCTACGCCGGCAACGGCCAGGTGGTCAGTGGCGGCATGAACGGCAAGAACCAGACCATGGTCCACCCGCTGTCCTGGCTCACCGCGACCGGCGGCGTGACGTTCGTCCGCGCCTAAGCCGCACGGCCCCGACCCGGGGCCAGACAGTCCGGAAAGACCGGCGGTCGAGTTCCCTTGGGGGCAACTCGACCGCCGGTCTTTCCTGTCTCCGCATTCGGGGGTCCGGGATCCCGATGGCATAGCTTTCCCCGGCGCAGGGTCCTCAGGGATTCCCGCTGCCCATGAGCGGAAGCGTCAACTTCATGACGGTTCCTTCGCCGCCCGTCGCGGCCACCTCGACGGTGCCCCCGGCCGCGACGGCAATCTCCCGGACCAGGGCCAGGCCGATGCCAAAGCTCCGCTGTCCCTGTGAGGTGCCGGTGCCGGCGGTCCGCACGAACCGGTCAAAGATCCGGGCCTGATCGACGCCGGTGATTCCGGTCCCGGAGTCCGCCACCGTGATCACGGCGCGCTTCTGCTCGATTGAGGTCGTGATGGACACGCGGCCGCCCGGAGGCGTGTGGGCCAGCGCGTTGTCCGCCAGGGCCAGCACGGCACGCCGCAGCGCACTCTTCTCGATCCGGGCCAGCGGCCGGGCAGCGGCATGGAATTCCAGGCGCACCTGCCGCTGCTCTGCCACCTGCTGGAGGCTGCCGGCGACGCTGGCGGCAGCGTCGGCGAGGTCGGCAGGGGGCGCGGAGCGGTCCGGGGCCTCCGCGGTTGCCGCGAGGAGCAGTTCGTTGACAATCCCTGTCAGCGTCGCGGCGTCCTCCCGGATCCGGGCCAGGTCGTGGCTTTGCCTGGAGCCGGGCACAGTGTTGCGCTGGGCCAGCTGGATCCTGGTGTCCAGGATGGTCAATGGCGTGCGCAATTCGTGGCTGGCGTCCTGGACGAAACGCCGCTCCCTTGCCAGGGCATCACTGAGGGGACGAATCGCGCTGCGCGCGCTGAGCCACCCGACGATGCCGGCCAGCAGGATCCCCGCTACCCCGGCGATGATCATGGCTTCGAGGACATCCTTGGAATCCAGGTAGGTGTAGGCCGTCCCGGCCGTCGCCGAGCCCGGCACTTCAGGATGGGCCAGTTGGTTCGTGAGGTACAGCGCCGTGGCGGCGAGCAGCCCGAGAACCATGACCGCGCACGCAGCACTGATCCGCACCGCGACCTTGAGGGAAGCCTTGCGCAGGATGGAGTGGTCCGGATTTCCGCCGGCCGGCCAGCCGTCACTCATGGGCTTCGCCGATCTGGTATCCGAGGCCGTGCACCGTGCGGATCACGGCTTTGGAGATCTTCCGGCGCAGGTGATGAACATAGGTATCGATCACGCCGGGCTGTTCCGAGGCGTGGAAGCACGCCGCGAGGAGCTCATCCCGGGTGAAGACGCGGTCCGGTTCCGCGGCAAGGGCTGCCAGCAGCTGGCCTTCCTTTGCGGTCAGTGACACCGTTTGCCCGTAGACGGAACGGACGGAGCGCTGCGTTGGATCCAGTTCCCAGTCCCCGATCGCCACCGGTGCCGGGGCCGGGGGAGTGAAAGTCCGCGTCAGTGCGCGCAGGCGTGCTGCCAGTTCGCCGGCGTCGAACGGCTTGGTCACGTAATCGTTGGCGCCGGCGTCCAGGCCCCTGACTTTTTCGTCGGCATCGCCCAACGCGGTCAGGATCAGGATGGGCGTGGCAATGCCTTTCGACCGCAAAGCCGTGATGAGGGCGATGCCGTCCATGGCGGGCAGCCCGCGGTCCACCACCATGACGTCCCAGCTCCCGGTCAGCCCCTGGTGGAGGCCGTCGCGGCCGTTGGTGACCAACTGGACCCGGTAGTCCGGGTCCAGGAGCTCGGCGATGAGCGGTCCCAGGACGGCGTCGTCCTCGACGAGCAGCAGGGACGGAAGGTCAGCGGAGGTCATGTCAGCTATTCTTCCGCGGCCATTTCCTCAGTCCGCAGTCCGGCCCCGGGTTCTTCCGCCGTGTCGCCGGCGGCTTTGTCTGCGGCTGCGCCTGCGCCGCGGGAGTTCCGGCGGCGTTTGAGGAGCTGCACCACCCCCGGCACGACGGAGACGAGCACCATGGCCACGACGATGGCGTCGATGTTCCTGGCGATGATGTCAAAATGCCCCAGCCAGGTGCCAAGCATCGTCACGGAGGCCGCCCATGCGACGGCGCCGGTGATATTCCACAGGGTGAAGGATTTGTAGTCATAGCGCGCGGTCCCGGCGGTCAGCGGAGCAAACGTCCGGACCATGGGGACGAAGCGGGCCAGCACGACGGCGGCCCCGCCGTGGCGGCGGAAGAAGTCCTCCGTGGTGGTCAGGTGCGCTGTCTTCAGGATCCGGGCGTCGTCCTTGAACCATCGCCGGCCAAGTTTCCGTCCGAGCATGTAGCCGACCTGGTCCCCGGCGACCGCGGCCGCAGTGACGACGCCGATCAGCACAGGCAACGTCAGTTGCAGCTGCTGGTGCAGAAGTCCTGCGGTGAACAACAGGGAGTCGCCGGGCAGGAAGGGAAAGAGCACGCCCGATTCGATGAAGACCATCACGGCGATCACACCCAGTGCGGCCGGGCCCAACCCGGCGAGCAGGCTTGCCGGGTCCAGCAGGGACAATGTTCCGGCGGCGTGGACGGCCGGAAGGGAGGCAAAAACGTCCAGGACGGGCATTCTCATTTCTCCTCGGCGCCCAGCGGCCGGCTGCCCGAACGGGCCCGGATCCGCGCCGCTATCCGTGGCGCGAGAAGGTTCCACAGTCCCGTGAGCAGGACCACGGCTGCGCTCGAGGCCAGGAACGACGCCGCGACATCCGTGGGGTAGTGGACGCCGATGTACAGCCGTGACCAGGCTACGACGAGGGCCATCACCGCCGCCGCGACGGCCGTGACCTTGGCCCAGCGGGTTCCACGGGCCAGGAAGTACACTGCGAATCCCAGTGCCACCGCAAAGGACACGTGGCCGCTCGGGAAGCTGTTGGAACCCGTTTCCGGGGCCAGGGGATCGAACAGCAGGGCAGGGCTGGGCCGCTGGCGGGCCACGAGGAGCTTGAAGAATTCACTTGCCACCCAGCCGGATGATGCCACGAGGCCGAAGGCAATCGCCTTGGCCAGGCCGCCGCGGAACAGCCAGATGTACAGCGCCGCGGCGCCGATCAGCGCGAGGCCCGCCACCGGGCCAAACACGACATTCAGCGCCATCGCGACGGCGGTCAGGGCGGCGGCGTGGTGCTGGCTCAGGTCCTGATCGACCCCGAGTTCGGCGGCGCTGAAGCCGGGTGTCAGCTGCGCCGCCAGGCCCAATGCCACGACGGCGGCCGACAGCAGGACGCCCAGCACTAACCAGTGGCGGACCTGGGGGAGGGCCCCCAGCCGGGGACCCGCGGCGGGGCGCACGGCGTCGGGACGGCTTGGTGCTCCACTTCGGCCGAGTGCTCCAGCACCGCCCAGCGGCGCATCGCTCTTAACAGGGGCAGGTCCAGTCATGGGTTCCTCCGGCTCGGGACAAGGCGCCCGGACAGGCGACGACTCCCACTCTTCCGCCAGCCCGTTAAGAAACGCTTAAGAAAGTGACGCAGCACCGGACGCAGCGGGGTGCCGCAAGCCCGGCTGCTCCGTGCCGGCTACGCGGCGTAGCGCAATAGCGCCACCCCGTTGCCGAAGGCGCGCGTCTCCAGCAGCCGGAGCCGGGCTTTGCTGTCCGCAGCCTTGAACAGGGGCCGGCCCCGTCCGATCAGGACCGGATGGACGTACAGCCAGTATTCGTCGATCAGCCCGAGCCGCCGGAAGGTGTCGGCCAGTTCTGCCCCGCCGAGGGCCAGGTCCCCGCCCGGCTGCTCTTTCAGGGCCAGCACTTCTTCCGGCACCACCTCCCGGACCACGGTGGTGTTCCAGGCCGCAGATGTCAGCGTCCGGGAATACACGATCTTGGGCATGTGCCGCCAAATCCGGGCGAACTCGGCCGTCACTGCGCCGGCGGCCGGGTCCCGGTCCGCGGTGGGCCAGAACCCTTCCATCAGCTCGTACGTGACGCGGCCGTCGAGGAAGGCACCCATGGTGCTGAGCTGCTGGTTGAAATGGCGGTGCAGCTCGTCGTCGACCATGTGCCAGCTGATGTCCCGGTCCGGGCCCTCGAAGAATCCGTCGAGGGACACCTGCATGGCCAGGATGATTTTGCGCATCGCCGCTCCTTACGTTTTCACCAGCGTACGCCGCTGCTTCGGATGGCAGACCCACTTTTTCCCGGAGCCGTGCCCTTGCGCGGGAAGCCGCCAGGGGGAAGAATGCTGGAAGTCTATGGCCCCACCGCGGTCAGTCACCTTCGGGGAAGAATGATGCCTGCGAACGATTCGAACAACAGCACGGGGCCGGTCCCGAAGCCGGCGCCGCGCCACTACCGCTCCGGCGGGCACCGGGTCAACGACGGTTCCCGGCCCGGTCCGCGGTCCCTCGCCCGGCGTGAGGGGAGGGCCCGGCGACAGTATCTGACGGCGGCCGCCGTCGCACTGGCCCTTGTGGCTGCCGGCGTCTATGCAGGCGTCCAGGCGGCGCTACCCGTTGACTCGCCGGCCGCTGCAGCGACGCCGACGGCGCCGGTCACGGATGCCGGCCGGACCGTTCCGCCGGCATCTGACCTGCCCGCAACTGCTTCGCCCGCGGCCGGCGCCGTCTCGGCGGCCGCGGGGAAGCCCGCTGAGGTCCCCGCCGTGCCTGCCGTCGCGGTCCCGGCCATTGACCCGGAACTGGACAGCCAGATCAACGGGATCATCGCGGCCAACAGTGCCTATGCCCTGGGGGTGTCCTTGATCGATGTCTCCGACGGCGTGGTCCACGGCTACGGGATCCAGGACAAGTTTGTTGCCGCCAGCACGGCAAAAATTCTGGCCGCGTCGGCGTATTACCACCTCGTTGAGACCGGCCGCGCCTCGCTGACCGCCCCCATGGGCAACTCGACGGCCGGCACCCAGATCCGCCGGATGGTCCAGCAGAGCAACAACGACTCGTGGGCGCTGATCCTGCGGGCGGTCGGCGCGCGGGGCATCACGGATTACGCCGCCTCGATCGGGATATCCTACGACCGCACGGTCAACCTGCTGACGCCCGCAGAAATGGCCAGGACCCTCCAGTTGCTCTACACGGGACAGCTGCTCGATGCCCGCAACACCGCCCAGCTCTTGTCCTATATGCAGAACACCAACTTTGAGACACTGATCCCGCCGGCGGTTCCGCCCGGGGTAGGGGTTCACCACAAGTATGGGCTGCTGTTCGGAAACCTGCATGACGCGGCCGTCCTGGACAAGGACGGCCGGGCCTTCGTGTTCGTCGTGTACACCCGCGGCAGGAATTACTCCGATATGGGCCCCCGCACCCAGATCATTCAGCAGCTCACCCGGACCGTGACCGCCGCCCTGTTCTGATGTTTGAGGTTCTGAGGCCGGCCGCTGTTAGACGGACACCGGCCCGGCGGCAGCGCGTTCCTTCTCCCTGGTCTTCCTGGACTTGGCGAACCGGAGATAGAGCGAGGGCACGATGAACAGATTGAGCAGGGTGGAGGTGACCAGGCCGCCCAGGATAACCACGGCCATGGGGTGTTCAATTTCATGGCCCGGGATGTTGCCCATGACAACCAGGGGTACCAGTGCAAGCCCGGTGGCCAGGGTGGTCATGAGGATGGGCGAGAGCCGCTCCGCCGCCCCGCGCATCACCAGGTCCCGGCCGAAAGTTTGGCCTTCATAGGTTTCCAGATGCTGGCAGTGGTTGATCAGCAGGATGCCGTTGCGTGCGGCGATCCCCATCACCGTGAGGAAGCCAACGAGGGACCCGAGGGACAGGACGCCGCCGGTCATGTAGGCGGCAATGACCCCGCCCACCAGGGCGACCGGCAGCGTCAGCAGCGACAGGACGGCCAGCCGCCAGCTGCGGAAGGACGCCTGCAGCAGCAGGAGGATCAGGACAAGTGCCGCCGCGGAGTAGATCATCAAGCGGTTGGTTGCCGCCTCGCGTTCGGTGTATTCGCCGAGCAGCTGCACGCTGTAGCCGGTGGGGAGCTCCAGGCTCTCCAGCCGTGATTTCAACTCACCGACCACTGTTCCCATGTCCGCTCCGTTGGCCAGGAAGGATCCCACCTCGACGCGGCGGGATCCGTTGGTGCGGTCGATCTGGTTCGGCGTCGCCTGCAGGCTGACGTCCGCGACGTCGGCGAGGCGAACCCGCGCTCCGCTGGGCGTATCGATGGGCAGATCCTCGATGCTGGTGACGGAGGAGCGGGTGGCCGGGGTGCTCCAGACCTGGACGTCGTAGGCCCGGCCGTCCCGGAAGACGTCGCCGACCTCCTCGCCTGCCACGAGTGTCGCGGCCGCGCGCCGGACATCGCCCGGTTTGAGGCCGTACTTCTGCGCCGCGGCCAGGTCAACCGTCACGGCAATCTGGGGGACCTCCACCTCGAGGGATACATGCGGGTCCTCGGTGCCCTCGATCGAGTCCATGACGGTCTTGACCCGTTGCGCCTGTTCCCGGAGCACATTGAGGTCGTCTCCGTAGACCCGGACCAGGATGGGTTCGCTGGCGCCGGTGATGACCTCCTCAATCCGCTCCTTCAGATAAGTCTGGACGTCACGGTGCAGCCCCGGGTAGCCGCTGACCACTTCCTCCACGGCGGCCACCGTCGCGTCGTAGTCGGCGTGGCGGTCGATGCTGATCCAGTGTTCGCCGGCATTGACACCGACGATCTCGTCCGCGGCGAATGCCTGCCCGATGTGCGTGCCGCAGTTCAGGACGCCTGGAACCTTGAGGAATTCCTCACAGCCGCGCTGGGAAATCCTGAATTCTTCGGCAGCAGACGTTCCCGGTTCGGAGATCCAGTGCATCAGGAAGTCCCGTTCCTTGAACGTGGGGAACAGGGAAGAACCCATCAGGGGAGCGAGGACCAGGCCCACCACCGCCAGCACGCCAAAGCCCGCGTAGCCGAACCGGGGCCGGTTCATGGCCTTGGACAGGGCGGCGTGGTAGCCGCGTTTGAGCACACGGACCAGCGGCGCATCGCGTTCTTCGAGTTTGGCGTTGCCCAGCAGAATCAGGGCAAGAGCCGGCGTCACTGTCAGCGCCACGAACATCGAGGCCAGGACAGCCAGGGTGTAGGAGACGGCCAGCGGCCGGAAGAAGACGCCGGTCAGACCGTCCAGGAAGAAGATCGGTACGGCGGCGACCACAATGATCAGGGTCGCGTAAACGATCGGGCTACGCATCTCCAGGGAGGCTTTCAAGACCACCGATGCCGCAGATTCGTCGCTGCCCCGGGCGCGTCGCTGCCGCAGGCGGCGCATGATGTTCTCGACGTCGATGATCGCGTCATCGACCACGACGCCCACCGCAATGACCAGCCCCGCAAGGACCATCGTGTTGATGGAGCTGGACGTGAAGTAAAGCACCAGTGCGGCTGTAAGCAGGGACAACGGAATGGCGATGATGCTGATCAGGGCCGTGCGCCACTGGAAGAGGAACGCGACGAGGATCATGACCACCAGGAGGCAGCCCAGCAGCAGCGCGATGCTGAGGTTGGAGATCGCCTCCTCGACGAAGCTGGCGGGCCGGAAGATCGTGGTGTCGATGTTGATACCGCTCAGGCCCGGCTGCAGCTCGTGGAGGGCCTCCTCCACGCCTTTGGTCACGTCCAGTGTGTTGCCCCAGGGCAGCTTCTCGACGATCAGCATGAGCCCGTGACCGTTGTTGATCACTGCGTCACCAATCAGCGGCTGATGGTCCTCGACAACCTGGGCAACGTCGCCCAGGTGCAGTGCCACGCCGTCCTTTTCCCGGATCGTCACCTGGGCCAGATCCGCGGGCGTCTGGATCGGCTGGACGTGGCGGATGCCCATCCTCTGGGTCGGACTGTCAATGAAGCCGCCGGTGCCGATGAAGCGTCCCGGCGAATACTTCAGCAGCCCGGCGTCGAGGGCGCCGGCGGTGACTTCCATGACCTGGTTGAGGGAGACGTTCTGGGCCTTGAGCTTGTCAGGCTCCACCTGGACCTGCAGCATCTGGAGCCGCTCGCCCCAGATGGCCACGTTGGCCACCCCGGGGACCCGCAGCAGACGGGCCCGGATGGTCCAGTAGGACAGCATCGACATTTCGATGAGCGAATGTTCCGACGACGTCATCCCGATCTTCATCACGCGGCTGGTCGCGGACAGCGGCTGCAGCATCACCGGCGGGGCCGCCCACGTCGGCAGCGCCGCAGTCACCGACGCCATCCGTTCCGAGACGAGCTGACGGGCGTTGAGCAGGTCCGTGCCCTGATGGAAGAGCAGCACGATCGAGGACAGCTGGGGCACGGACTTGGACCGTATCTCGTCCAGGCCCGGCATGCCGCTCACGGCGGCCTCGATCGGCACACTGACGAGCTCTTCGACTTCCTGGGCGGTCAACCCGAGGCATGCGGTCTGGATTTCGACGCGCGGCGGGGCGAATTCCGGGAAGACATCCACGGATGCGGCGCCCAACTGCAGGGAACCGAGCAGCATCACGGCGCACGCGAGGGCGACCACAACCGTCTTGAAACGGAGGCTGATCCCGATGAGCCAGCGCATGTCACTCGGCCGTATCGAATTCGGTCCCGAGAAGTTCCTCGGCACCTGTCGTAACGACGACGGTCCCTGCCGGCGGCCCGTCCGTCAGGACGGCAACGTCGCCGTTGATGCGCTGGACCGTGATCGCTTGGCGGACATAGACCCGGGGCTCAGGGTTGGTGTAGACCCACGCCTTGCCCGAGCTGTCGTACAGGATGGCCCCGTAGGGGGCAGTGAGCTTCCCGGTCTTGGGATCCACTGCAATCACCGCCGTCGCAATCCCAACCCTTTCCACGGCGTGGTCGGTGAGGGTGAGCCGGTGAAGATCCGTGCCCGGGACTTCGGCGATCGCCGCCGGTTCGCCTTCGGACGGTGCGGCCTCCGGTGCCTGGGCGCAACCTGTAGCGGAGAGCGCCGTGAACGCCGTCACGATCAGCGCAGTCAGGAAAACCGCGACCTTGTTGCCCCGCGGCGAAGGTGTGGAGTTCATGACGGATCCCGGCTTTCAGTTGGTGCAGCGGTGCCCTGGCCGGCCGGCGCGCCGGGTGCCTGCTGCGGCTCGAACCGAAGCAGCACAGCGGGCACGACAAACAGGGTGAAGAAGGAAGTTGTCAGCAGGCCGCCCCAGATGATCACGGCAAGCGGCAGGATAATTTCCGCTCCGACGACGCCGCCCAGCAGGACCAGGGGCAACGGCACCAGCGCCGTAATCACGGTGGACATCAGGACGGGTCCCAGCCTCTCCCTGCTTCCGCGGACCACCAGCGCGGGCCAGGGCGCTTCAGCATCGGTTGCCCGCAGGTCCCGTACGTGGCTTGCCAGCAGGAGGGCGCCGCGGACGGCGATACCCAGGACTGCGGCGAAGGCGACCAGGGCGACCAGGGCGTTGACGCCCCCGGTGGCCTGGGCAGCCAGCACGCCGCCGGACAGTGCCAGGATCAGGCCCAGGAAGAGCTGGGCGGCGAGCCGCCAACTCCCCGTCGCCGTTTGCAGCAGCACCAGGATGCCGGCTGCGGCGACCGCCGCGAGCAGCCAGAGCCACTGGTAATTGCTTTGCTGCTGGGCGTACTGGGTGAGGATCTCGGCGTGGTAGGACATCGGGAACTGCATCTGCTGCAGGGCCGCGTTGATGTCACGCTGGATGTCGCCCAGCGGGCGACCCTGGATGTCAGCCTTCACGTCAATGCGGCGCGAGGTGTCATCGTGCAGGATCACGGACTCGTTCCCGACCATGGTCACCTGTGCGACGTCGCCGAGGCGGGCGTGCCCGCCGTTGGGGGTGTCGATGATCAGGTTGCGGACGCTGTCCAGGCTGCTGCGGGTGGCCGCGGCGCCCTTGACGATGACCGAGAAGACTTTCTGCTCTTCGTACAGGTTGCCGACTTCAATGCCCTGCAGGAGGGCGGCTGCCGCGCGCCGGACGTCGCCGGGGACGACGCCGGCCTTTTGGGCCGCGGCGAGGTTCACCTTGACTTCGGCGATGGGCTGTTCGGCGGGCAGGTCGACGTGGGGATTAGCGACCCCGGCCGTGTGCTCCAGGATTGTTTGGACCTCCGCCGCCTTCTGCCGCAGGATTGCCGGGTCGAGTCCGAAGACCCTGACGGCAAAGCCGCTGTCGGCTTCTTCCCGGATCTGATCGATGCGTTCCTGCGGATAGGTGGAGACCTTGCTGGTCAGGCCCGCATACCCGGCGATCACGCGGTCGACGGCGGCGGCCGTGTCGGAGTAGGACGCGTCGGGGGCCACGGTCACCCACAGCTCGCCGGAGCTGACGTCGCCGACCTGATCGGAGGTGATTGCGCGCCCGATGTGTCCGCCAACGTTGGCCACGCCCGGCAACGTGCGCAGTTCGTCGGCTGCCGCCTCGGTGATCCGGCTCATTTCCTGGTCCGAGGTTCCGGCGATCGCGCTCCAGTGCACCACCAGGGTCTTGTCCGCCAGGACGGGCACCACGGGATGGGTCCCGGCCAGCTGCGGTGCGAGTGCCAGCCCGGCGAGCGCCACAACGGCGGCGGCGGCGAACACCCACCGGGTTTTCCCTGCCAGACGCTTCACATAGCCGCCGTAGGCGCCTTCAAGCCGCCTGAGGGACCGCCTCTCCGGGGCCTTGGAACCCGCGGGGAGGACGAACGCGAGGGCGGCCGTGACGGTGAGGGCGACGATCATCGAGACAAGCAGGGCGATCAGGTAGCTCTGCACCAAGGGTCCGAACAGGGCGCCGTTCTCACCCGGGATGAACAGTGCGGGCGTGAGGGCCAAAGCCATGATCAGCAGTGAGTAGAGCATTGGCGTACGGGCTGCCCGCAGGGCGCCCGGGATCACCGAATCACGTGGCTGCCCATCCTGTGCCGGCGTGGACTCCGTCCCGCCGTCGGCCGTTTCGCGGCGGGACCTGGCCTCGGCCCTTCGTGCCCGGGCGATGCCGCTGAGGTCTTCCGCGACATCTCCGACGATGACCGCCAGTGCCAGCACCAGGCCGGCCATGACCATGGTGTTCATCCCGGTGCCGCGCCAGTCGAGCACCAGCGCCGCCGAGGTCAGCGACACCGGGATGGTGATCAGGCTGATCAAGGCGGTACGCCAGGAGCGGAAGAAGGCCCCAAAAAGGGCGACAATGAGCAGCAGCGTCACGAGCAGGGCGGCGCCGAGCGTCCCTATTTCCTCGTCGATAAAGGACGCCTGCCGGTAGACGCTGGTATCTATCGCGACCCCGGGCAGCCCGGGCTGGAGTGCGTGCAGGGCCTCGTCAACGCCCCGGGTCACGTCCATCGTGTTGGTCTCCGGGAACTTCTCGATCACCAGCAACAACTCGGCTTCCTTGCTCAGCAGGGCATCGCCGATCAGCGGCTGGTGGTCTGTTGACACCGTGGCCACGTCTTTGAGCAGGAGATTGCCTGACGCACCCTGGACGGGGACCTGGCCCAGATCCTCCGGCGTGGTGATCGGCAGGACATGCTGGACACCGATCCGCTGGTGTCCCGTCTCGAAGAAGCCGCCGGTGCCGGGTGTGGACGCCTCCAGGTAGCTCAGCGGCGAGACCCACACAGAGTTGCCGGTCGTCTTGATGATTTCATCCAGCGTGACGCCCTTGGCTTCGAGCTGCGCCGGGTCCACCAGGACTTGGAGCTGCTGGTCGCGCTGGCCCCAGATCGCCACGTTGGCGACGCCTGGCACGGCCAGGAGCCCGGGTTTCATGGTCCAGCGGGCCAGGACGGACATGTCGATGGCCGACATGTCCTTGGAGGTCAGCCGGATCATCATGACCCGGCTGGTCGAGGACAGCGGTTGCATCAGCACGGGCGCCGCCGAAACGTTGGGCAGTGCGCGTGCCTGGGTCAGCCGTTCCGAGACCAGCTGGCGTGCGCGGAGGAGGTCGGTCCCCGGCTTGAAAACCATCTGGATCGAGGACAGGCCAGGGACGGATTTGGACCTGATGGCCTCCACCCAGGCGACGCCGTTCAGCAGGTCGGCTTCCATGGGTGAGGTGATGAGCTGCTCAACCTCGGCGGCCGACAGTCCCAGGGCTTCGGTCTGGATCTCCACCTGGGGCGGGGCAAATTCCGGGAAGGCGTCCACGGACATGCTCGGCAGGCTGGTGAGCCCGAAGGCCAGGATTCCCGCGGCTGCTGCCAGGACCAGGAGCCTGAACTGCAGCGTCCAGCGCACAATTGCCCGCATCATGGCCGGCACCCCGCACGCCCTGCAGGAGTGTGCACGTCAAGGTCGTTGAAGCGTCGGCGTCGTCGGCAGCCCGGGCCGTCGGGATGGGCGGAGGGACGGAGCGGGTCGTGGAGCGGTCCTGCCGCGAAACCGATCACCGGGAAAAGGATGCTGACTGCTTTTCCTGCTTGGCCAACTGCACATTTACGGTTCACGGCGCGGCTCCTCAACCTCAGGCCATAGCGCCCCCCAGCCGATAAGAGCCATAATGATCTTCGGGCACACAGGCGTCAATAGGGATACAGGTGATCGCCATGAAGGCAACCGCAGGGGACCGCATCATCATCCGGGGGACGACGGTCGAGTCCACGGACCGGCACGGTCTGATCCTTGAAGTGAAGGGTGCCGACGGTGCGCCGCCGTACCTGGTCCGGTTCGACGACGGCCACGAGACGATCATGTTCCCCGGTGGAGATTTCGCCGTCGAAAAGGCCGCGAGCGGACCCTAAGTCCGTTAGCGCGCCCTAGAAACTCGACGAACTTCCGGACCCGGAAAAGCTTCCGCCGCTGGACCCGTACCCGGTGGGGCCGCCGCCGCGCGCGCTGCTGACGCTGCTGACGCCGCTGCTGAAGCCGGTGTTGAAGCTCGGGACCGAGAAGAAGTAGTAGGACGGGTACACCGTTCCGAGGATGCTCGGCTCGTACGTGCGGCCGTATCTTGCCTTCGTTCCCGCCTGCGCGCTGTCCATTTCCTCGCGCATGAGCCCGGCTTCCTTCTCATTGCGGGCAAAGGCCTGGATCAGGGTGTCGGCGTGATTTTTCAACAGCTCCGAGAGGTGGGTCCGGGCGTCACGCAACCGGTCCAGCGCCGTTTCGGGTGTGATGGAGCCGTCCGCCAGTTCCGTCGACCAACGCTCCATGTCACGCCGGCTTTCATCGCGGAAGGACCGCAGTGCCACCGCCGTCGCTGAGGTTCCCTCGGCGCGGCGCTGGCTGAG
This sequence comes from Arthrobacter sp. P1_D12, assembly GCF_056406175.1. Taxonomy (NCBI): domain Bacteria; kingdom Bacillati; phylum Actinomycetota; class Actinomycetes; order Micrococcales; family Micrococcaceae; genus Arthrobacter; species Arthrobacter sp. P1_D12. The sequence continues at coordinate 43,043 of NZ_JBFUAR010000008.1, read as the reverse complement.
CAGGTCTTCCACGCCGTCCAGATCGTTGCGGAACGGCGCGAGCTGGCGGTCCCAGGCGGCAGGCCAGGACGAGCCCCGGTTGAGCAGGGCATTGGTATCGGCGATCACGTCGTCCAGGGCATCGAGTTCGGCCGCGGCATCGGCGTAACGCCGGACCAGTTTGAGGTTGGGCCGCCGGCTCAGGTCCCGGCTGCCAAGGGCGTGTACCTGGTTGGAAAGTTCGGTGGCCGTACCGTAGCGGTTCACGAACGTGCGGTGTTTTTCCAGCACCGTGCTCCCGTACCGGGAGGACTCGGGAATGGTGCTGGCGTTGAGCTCGGTCACCTGCAGGTCCATGCTGACATTGGCGTAGCTGGCGTCGCCCCGGGCCAGTTCCTTCCGGCTGGAGACCCGGGTCCGCCACCGCACGATCAGCCAGGCCGCGGCTGCGCAGACCGCGGCGGCCACCGCCGCCCAGGCTGTGACGAGGAAGGCTGTGGAACGGTACCACGGCTGATTGATGAGTTCGGCGCCGCGGCGGATCCCGGCAATGGTGCCCTCGGTCCACTGCGCATCGCGAAGCAGCTCTTTGGCGGCGTTCTGGATGTCCTCGCGCTGTTCGGGCGAGACCTTCCGGTCCTCACCCATGTACGTCCCCACATGCCGGCCCACCGGATCCAGGGCGAAGATGAACAGTCCGTCTGCCCACTTCTGCCCGTCAGCACTGATCCATTCGGGATGTTCGGTGCGGGCGAACCGCAGGACTTCTTCGTTCAGATTGTCGGCGGCAGTGCCGTTATAGGTGTACACCGCAACTTTGGTGGGCTCATAAAAGTCGGTGGCCTGTACCGCCGGCAACAGCGTCCGCTGGTCCAACACCCCGGCGCGGTCTTCAATGACGACGGCGGTCGGCGTCGTGGCGAGCGCGGCCGGGGCACCGCCGAGAAGGCCGGCCATCAGCACAACAGCAGCGGCGAGGGCTTTGCGCATGATTCCCATTTTCCGAGCGTAGTGGCTGGCTTCGGCTGCGTCGACGCGGACGCCGCGGAAAGGGGACGAAAGACATCGTGACCGTGCGCTGGTCCGGCGTCCATACTTCCGCCATGAGGCCGCCGCCTGAAGGACTGCCGGAGGATCCCGTCCACCACCGAGCGGCCGGAATCCGCGGACGTGAGGGTGCTCATCACTGTGTCCGAGCCGGACGGCCCCAACGGCGGCGCCGAATACCAGGTGGAGGACGCGTTCGACCTCGTTCGGGCGGGCAACGGCTGGCTGATCGACACCGTGCCCTGGCCGCTGGCAGTGTGCACCGGCGAGGCGAAGCAATGAGCGCCCAGCTCCCCGGCCGGCCACAACAACAGAGAAATCAGGGATGCACCATGGCTGGCACGCGTCCGGTTGGGCCGGTCACCGCCTAGGATTGCCGCATGTCTACTTATGAAGTTACCCGCAGCGCAGTCATTCCAGCCCCGGCGCAGGACATCTTTCCGCTGGTCAACAGCTTCCACGAATGGACCAAATGGTCCCCTTGGGAGGCCGTTGATCCGGCCATGGAACGGAGCTACTCCGGCAGCAACTCCGGCGTCGGTGCCAAGTACACCTGGAGCGGAAACCGCAAGGCCGGCTCCGGCACCATGGAAATCGTGGACACGGCCGAGCCGCGCAACATCAAGATCCGTCTGGAATTCACCAAGCCCTTCAAAGCGGTCAACCCCACCACCTTCACGTTCACGCCCTCCGGTGACGGCACTCAGGTCACCTGGACGATGACCGGAGAGAACAAGGGCATCGGCAAAGTGTTCGCCCTGTTCATGAACATGGACAAAATGGTCGGCGCCGACTTCGAAAAGGGCCTGGCCTCGCTGGCCGGCGCCGTGAAACAGCGACAGGCCTGAGCGGCGACGCCGCCGGGCCGGCCCGGCGGCTCGTCATTCCCGGCACGTTGGCCGGTGCATTGCTGCCGTTCAGGTCTGCCCGGTGGTCCGGACCAATTCCGGGTGATGAATCCGGGCGACCTCGGGGTGGGCCCGCAGCCAGCCCTTGAGCACGTTTGCGCCGTAGGACGCGAGCATCGGATTGTCCGGATCATCGGTGACCCCCCGGGACCGGGCCGCGAGTGCGGGAGGCAGGGGCACTGGCTCAATGACGGCGTCAAGCCGGGGCGAGAAGAAGAAAGGGACCGTGTAGCGGTCGACGCCGGCCGGGGGCGCCTCGACGCGATGGATGGTGGCAGCCAGGTAACCCTGGGTCGCGACTTCGAGCATTTCGCCCAGATTAATGACCAGGGCCCCCGGAATGGGTTCGACCGGAATCCAGCTGTCCGTGCCCGGCGGCAGTACCTGCAGGCCGCCGACCTGGTCCTGGAGCAACAAGGTGACGAAGCCGTAGTCCGCGTGCGCGCCGACACCCTGCGGACCGGCATCAGCGACGACGCCGCCGACGTAGTGGACCAACTTGGCCATCCACGCCGGTGAGTCCCGGAAGGGTTCATCGAAGTATCCTTCGGGCAGTTCCAGCGACACGGCGATGGCGCTGAGCAATTCGGCCCCGACGCCGGACATCCGTTCCGCCCAGGCCATGCACACGGTGCGCAGCTCGGGCAGCGCCCGGTCCGGCAGCAGGTTCGGCCCTTGGACCAGCCAGTACGGCTGATCCGGCGGGTAGTCCCCGACGGCGGGGCGCTCCGGTCCAAAATCCAGCTGCTCCCGCGCGTCGGGCCGCCCCTGGGTGATTTCGTGGCCCAGCCGCGTGTAACCCCGGAAATGGGGCGAGAGCCGGTTGTCCAGTTCCAGCCGTGATTCAAGCGGAAGCTCGAAGAAGCGCCGCGTGACGTCGAAGAGCTCATTCACCACGGCGTCAGAGGCTCCGTAACCGGTCAGCTGGAAGAAGCCCACCCGGTGCGTGGCGTCGCGCAGTGCATCGATAAACGCCGGGTCAAACGTGCCGTCCCGCCCCCTGGCAGTACTCAGGTCGAGGAGCGGAATGGAATCCGATGGTGCGCCCATGAGTGCAAACTACCACCACGGCTTTCACTACTGAACTCATTCCCAGCAACTGTGCAGGGTCCTCGCGGGTTTTCTTGACCGCAGTGTGAAAGAGTGCAGACACTGAAGCCGCCAAGGCCACGCTGACAGGTCAATCAGAAAGCCGGAATCCATGAACCGGACTGCCACGAAAAATCATCGACGAATCGCCGCGCGGCTGCTTGTTGCAGCAGTCCTGGTGGCCTCGGCGGCGGCGTGCGAGCCGGGGCCGCCGGGCGGCAATCCGGGTCCCACTGCCGGGGGCACCGCCACCACGGGGGCGGCGCCGAAGCCCGGGCACGTGTTCGTCATCAATCTCGAGAACAAGGGCTACAACAAGGTGTGGGGCGCAGGCTCGGAGGCCCCCTATCTGTCGCAGACGCTCCGCAGCCAGGGCGTCCTGCTTTCCAAATACTACGGGATCGCCCACAATTCGAACCCGAACTACCTGGCCCAGATCTCCGGTCAGCCGTCCAATGCCATGACGAGGGAGGACTGCCCCACCTACGCCGCGTTTGAGCTGACGGGGACGGGCGCGCTCGGCCTGGCGGAGGGCGCCGGCTGCGTCTATCCGGCCTCGGTCCCCACGGTCGCCGGGCAGCTCAGTGCCGCAGGCAAGACCTGGAAGGGCTACATGGAAGACATGGGCACCCCGTGCCGTCATCCCGAACTCGGCGGGCAGGACACGAGCCAGGGCGCCAAGGTGGGTGACCAGTACGCAACGCGGCACAACCCGTTCGTGTATTTCCAGGCCATCACCTCGTCACCGGACTGCCAGAGCAACGTGGTGGACTTCAGCGAACTCCGCGGTGACCTCCAGTCCGTAGCCACCACCCCCAACCTGTCCTACATCTCACCCAACCTTTGCAATGACGGCCACGACAACCCCTGCGTCGACGGCAGCGCAGGCGGACTGGCCACCGCCGACACTTGGCTGAGCCAGCAGGTCCCGGCCATCCTGGACTCCCCGGCTTTCCGGCAGGACGGGATGCTGGTGATCACCTTCGACGAGTCCGAGGGCAAGACAGTTGGGCCCTCAGGGCTGCTGCCCGGAGGGACGGCCGGCGGCAGGATTGGTGCACTGGTCCTCTCGCCGCTCACCAAGGGCGGCACGACGTCGGACCGGCCGTACAACCACTTCAGCCTCCTGGCCAGCATCGAAGACGCCTTCTCGCTCCCGCGCCTCGGATACGCCGGGGCGCCGGGCCTGGACAGTTTCGGCGGGGACGTCTTCAATGCGGGGTCCTAGCGCGTCACCGATCTCCTAGCGGCAGCGCCGGCGGTCAGCACCGACCCGGCAGGAGCGGCCGCTAATGCTCCGCGGGTCCCGAACCGTTGGGGGGTGCCTCCTGGCCGTATTCGGCCGAGATCAGGATGGGCAGGTGGTCCGAGGCGCCGCGGGGCAGCGTCTCCACGCTTTCGATCTCCAACCCCTGGGAGGTGGCAAAATCAAAATGGCCCTTGAAGACCTTGTACCGGGTATAGGTCCGGCGGTCACTCATCGTGAGGTCGTAGCCGGCGTCCTTCATCTTCTCGGTCAGGGACTTGGTGAAGAACGGATAGTTGAAGTCGCCCACCATCAGTGACATCAGCCCGCCACCCATGCTGAGCAGCTCGGCGTGGGCGGCATGGATCTGGTTCCGCCGCAGAGAGTTCGATGCCGTCAGCGGGGCCGCGTGGAAGGACGCGATGACGAGTTCGTGGTCGGTCTCGTTGTCGGTCACACGAGTGCCGATGAGCCGCTCGTGCGCGGGGGAGAGGACACGGTCGTGCATGGACTTCTTTAGGGCGAAGGTCTTGGTCTCGTAGGCCGTGAAACGGCTCATGCGGTAATAGATCGCCAGGCCCAGCCGGTTGCCCTTGGTGGAATCGGCCAGGTGCAGATCCCCGATGGTCTCCGGCAGATCGTCCGTATCGCACTCCTGGAGGCACAAAGCATCAATCTCGAAATCACGTGCCAGATCGACCAGCTCGCCGCTGGCCGCGTGCTTGCGGAGGTTGTAGCTGATGACTCTAAGCAGGGGAGCACCTCTTCGGTGAATAGTCGTTAAAACCTCACCCGAGTCTACCCAGTCCGAGCGGATCGGTTGGGAACAAGCGCAACGCGCGTCTTGGGTCCGCGCCGGATCGGAGCCGGAAACACAGCGGCCGGGAACACTGAAAGCGCAGCAGGATAGTGTGTTCTGGAATCACCAGCCATGCGAAAGGGCGGACGTTGACTGCTGCAGTACCGGAACTTGCCGAGGGCGATTTCTACTACGAGGTCCTGGGGGACGGTCGGTTCCGCTCCACCATCCACGCCCAAGGCGCTTGGAACGAACACGAGCAGCACATGGCCCCCGCGTCCGGCATTATGGCCGACCGCCTGGCCCGGCATGAGCCCCGCGAAGATATGCGCATGGCGCGGCTCAGCTACGAAATCCTCGGGCTGATCCCCGGCGGTGAATTCGAGATCGTGACCTCCACCCTGCGCCCGGGCCGGACCATCGAACTGGTGCAGGCCGAGCTCGTTTCCGGCGGGCGCACGGCCATTCGCGCCACGGCCTGGCGGATGATCACCTCTGACACGTCCGCCATCGCGGCCTTCGAGGATCCCAGGATTCCGGCGCCGGAGGACTGCGAGCCGTACGACGCCGCGGCCGTCTGGCCCGGCGGCTACATCGCCTCACTGCACATGCGGATCGCCGAGGGCCACCGGGCGGGCTCGGGAACCGTCTGGCTCCGCACCGACTACCCGCTGACAGACCGGGCGGACAGCGGCGACCTCGCCCGGCTGGTCGGCCTCGTGGACACGGCGAACGGCATTGCCGCCCGGGTCCCGCCGGGCAAGGGCAGCTACGCCTTCCCCAACCTGGACCTGCAGATCCACATGTACCGGCAGCCGGAGGGGGAGTGGCTGGGGCTGGACAATGAAGTCACGTTCGGTACGGACGGGATCGGGCTCACCTCCACGGTGCTGCATGACCTCACAGGCCCGTTCGGACGCGCGGAACAGATCCTGACGCTGCGCAGGTCCTAGTTCGAGTGGAAGACGAGCCAGCCGGCCAATGTGGCCAGCGCCGTCAACACGGCACCCCAGAGGATGTCCACAACGATCAGCTGCCACGGCCACGTCTTGAGCGTGGCGGCATTTGTCAGATCGTAGGTGGCGTAGCCAAACACGCCCAGCGCGGCACCGTAGCCCACAGCGCTGAGCCAGCTGCCGCCGTCGAGCGCTGGCGTCAGGGCAAAGAACACGATCCCGGCAATGTAGATCACGTAGAAAACCACCGCGTAACCTAGATTGGGCTTGTCGGCCATCAGGTTACCGATCTGGCGGCGGTAGAACGGGTTCATCGTCTTGAGCCAGATGGCGTCAATGATGGCGAATGCGGCTGCTACGACGAGGAATTGCAGAATGACCATAAGGGAGCATAACAACATGCCGCAGGCGCCAGCCGGGTCCCGGACACTGACGGTGGTGCGGCAGCAGGAATCACTTGGCGCCGCGGCCGACCTCGACTTCGCGCTCGGGCTCCTCCAGAAGGTCAAGACCGGTTCACTCGGTCCCACCTTGCGGCTGTACCGGCCGGTTCCGACGGTCGCCTTCGGCCAGCGCGACACGCACCTGCCCGGCTTCGAGGCCGCCGCCAACGCCTGCCGGCAGCTGGGCTTCGAGCCGCTGGTCCGCAAGGCCGGAGGCCGCGCGGCGGCGTACCACGAGCGAACCCTCGTCATCGACCACCTGGAACCCGATGCGGACGCGATTGCCGGGGCCAAGGGGAGGTTTTCGCGGTTCGGCGAACTGCTCGCCGGGGCGCTGCGCGACGCCGGCGTGGATGCCGGCGTCGGCGAGATCCCGGGGGAGTACTGCCCCGGGGAGTTCAGCGTGCACGGCAGCGACCCGGAGGTCCCTGAACGCCGGATCAAGCTGGTCGGCACCGCCCAGCGGGTGGTCGCCGGCGGCTGGCTCTTCAGTTCCGTGATCGTGGTGGCGGACTCCGCCCCGATCCGCGCGGTCCTGGAGGCCAGTTACGCCGCCCTCGGCCTCGAATGGGACCCGGCGACGGCCGGCGCGGCCGATGACCTGGTGCCGGGCCTCGACGTTGATGCGGTCGAGGCCGCGGTGATCGCCGCCTACGGACGCTACGCCCCGCTCAGCTACGCGGAGTTCTCGAGCCTGCTCTGAGCCTCATCCAGCGGTGACACCGCCGGGCGGCGTCCCTCCACCGGTGCAAGAACGCTGCCCAGGTTGCGGTACTTCGCCAGGCGCAGGGGGAGCAGTTCGTTGACTCCTGCGGTGGAGAGCGTGGCGAGTTCGTACTCAATGGCGCGGCCGAGGCGGCTGCAGAAGGCCAGGGCCTCGTCGGCGGCGTTGGGGCATTCGTCCACGATGTGATCCACAAGTCCGTTGGCGTGCAGCGACGCGACGTTGACGCCCTGGGCCTCGGACATGGCCGCGGCGAAGCCGGTGCTCCGATGGACGATCGCGCTCGCGCCTTCGGGTGGCAGCGGCGACAGCCAGGCGTGCTGCGCGGCGATGGTGCGGTCCGCGGGCAGGAGGGCCAGTGCCCCGCCGCCGGCCCCCTGCCCGAGCAGCACGGACACCGTGGGCGCGTTGGTCCCGATGAGGTCGTGCAGGGAGCGGGCGATCTCGCCGGCCAGGCCGCCTTCCTCGGCTTCCTGGGACAGGGCGGCGCCGGCGGTGTCGATGATGGTGACCAGCGGCAGCCCGAGTTCCTCCGCTAGGCGCATGCCGCGCCGGGCCTCCCGGAGGGACGCCGGCCCCATCGCCGTCTGTCCCAAAGCCGCCGTCGGCCCGTCGGCCCGCGGCCGGGTGTGGCCGATCACGACGCAGGATTCCCTGCCGAAACGGGCCAGGGCCAGCTGAAGGCCGGGGTCCTTTTCGCCCTGGCCGGTGCCGTTGAGCGGCAGCACGTCCCGGGCCCCGTGCGCCAGCAGCTGCCGGACATCCGGCCGGCGGGGGTCGCGGGAAATGCCGATCGACTCCCAGGCACCGGCGCCGGACGGCTTCACGGACAGTGTGGCGGGCGCGGCGACCGGCGGGCGGGGGCCGGTGACCAGGATGCCCAAGGCGCGGTCGACGACGTCGGACAGCTGCGAGGGCGGGACCACCGCGTCAATCAGCCCTTTGTCGAAAAGGTTCTCGGCCGTCTGGACGTTCTCCGGGAACGGGGTGGCGTGGAGGGCCTCGTAGACCCGGGGCCCGAGGAAGCCGAGCAGGGCGCCGGGCTCGGCGGCGGTGATATGGCCGAGGGACCCCCACGAGGCCATGACGCCTCCCGTGGTGGGATGACGCAGGTAGACCAGGTAGGGCAGCCCGGCCTTGCGGTGGGTGCGGACGGCGGCGCTGATCTTGACCATGGAGAGGAACGCGACGGTCCCTTCCTGCATGCGGGTCCCGCCCGACGCCGGACCGGCGAGGAGGGGCAGGCCCTCGCGGGTGGCCCGTTCGACGGCGGTGACGATCCGTTCCGCGGCGGCCTGGCCGATGGAGCCGGCGAGGAACCGGAACTCGCTGACGATGACGGCCACGCGGCGGCCCCGGATCAGGGCTTCACCGGTCAGGACGGATTCGTCCACGCCGGTCCTGGCCCGGGCGGCGGCCAGTTCCTGCCGGTACTCGGGGCCGGGATCGGGGTCCAGCACGGGCGCGTCCCAGCTGCGGTAGGACCCGGGATCGAGGACCGCGGCGATGAGCTCGGTGGCGTCCAGGTGCCGGACCTTCTGCCGGGTCAGCATGCCCGGGGACCTTCCTGGCCGGTGACTGTGGCCGCGCCTGTTCGGGCGCCGGCTGGGGTGCCGGCTGTCAGCCCCAGCCACCGCCGGATCTGCTCCCCGTCCTGGTCCAGCAGCGGCGGTGCGGCGTGGGACGTCAACGTGGTTTCGTTGGTGCCGGCGGCGCTGAAGAACCGCAGCGGCGGGCCGGGCAGGCTCACGGTGCCGAGGATTTTGTGCTCGACGTCGATCACCAGACCCTGCGAGTGGACCTGTTCCCATTCGTAGACTTCGTCCAGGCTTCTGACCTTGCCGGCCGGGATGCCGGCGTCATTGAGTTTGGTCAGCAGCGGCTCCGCCTCGAAATCGCAGAACACCCTCTCCACTTCTTCGATGACTTTCTCGCGGTTGCGCACGCGGTCCGCATTGGTGGCGAACTCCGGCCGCGCGGCGTCGATCCCGAACGTCGAGGCGAACGTTTTCCAGAGCTTTTCGCTTCCCACGCTGATCTGCACCCTGCCCTGCCGGCAGTGGAACAGTCCGTAGGGGGCAATGGACGGGTGGTGGTTGCCCTGGGCCTTCGGCACTTCGCCCGCCACCGTGGCCCGGGTGCCCTGGAAGGCGTGGACCCCGATCAGGGCCGCGAGCAAAGAGGTGCGGACGATCTGGCCCTGGCCGGTCCGCTCACGCTGGAGCAGCGCCGCGAGGGTGCCGAAAGCCCCGTAGATGCCGGAGAGGAGGTCGGCGATGGGGACCCCGACCCGCTGCGGATCGTCCGGCCCGGATCCGGTCAGGGACATCAGCCCGGCCTCGCCCTGGAGGATCTGGTCGTAGCCGCTGCGCTGCGATTCGGGCCCGTCGTGCCCGAATCCTGTGATGGAGAGGACCACCAGCGCTGGATTCAGGGCGTGCATCTGCGCGGCGGAGAATCCGAGCCGGTCCAGGACGCCGGGACGGAAGTTCTCGATGACCACGTCGGCGCGTTCCAGCAGCTCACGCAGCACTGCCCGCCCGTCGTCGCTCTTCAAGTCCAGGGCTATGGATTCCTTGTTGCGGTTGCAGGACAGGAAATACGTGGCCTGCGGATCATCCTCGGGGCCCACGAATGGCGGTCCCCAGCCGCGGGTGTCGTCGCCGGTGCCGGGGTTCTCGACCTTGATCACCCGCGCGCCGAGGTCAGCCAGCATCATCCCGGCATGCGGGCCGGCGAGCGCGCGGCTCAGGTCCACTACGAGATAGCCGGTGAGGGGGGCTTCGGCGTCGGGCATGGGTTCGGTGCTCATGGTCGTGTTCCTTCTCTGGTCGGTCGTGGCGGGCGCGCGGTGGGCTTACGCGGTTGGTTGATTTGTCGGCTACATCCAGCGTTCACATCCAGCCCGGGACTACCATGACCAGCCAGGCGACGGCCGGTCCGACGGCGACGACGATGCCGCTGTAAGCCAGGATCTGCTTGTAGAACCTGTCCTTGTCCACGTCCTCGGGCGCGTTGGCCAGGACCAGGGCGCCGTTGGTGGAGAACGGGGACACATCCACGATCGTGGAGGCCACGGCCAGTGCGGCGATCACGCCGACGGCGCCGACCTCGCCGGTGGCCAGGAACGGCACCGCCAGTGGAATGAGGGCCGCAAGGATGGCAGTGGAGGAGGCGAAGGCCGAGACGATGGCACCGATGTAGCAGATCAGCAGGGCGGCGAGCAGGGGCATGCCGAGATCCGCCACTCCGCCGGACACGAATGCGATGGTGCCGGCTTCTTCGAGGACGCCCACGAACGTGAGCATGCCGCAGATGAGCAGGACCGTGGACCAGCTGATCTTGTTGACGGCGCCCTTCTGCGCGGCGGGAGACACGAGGGCGAGGACGATCGCGATGGTGATTGAAACAAAGCCGACGTCCACCTTGAATCCGAGCGAGATGACGGCCAGGGCGATCAGGCCAAGGATGGTGATGAGCTGGGGCATGGATGCACGGGCGCCGCCTGCCGCAGGTGCGCCGGCCGGGACGGGCCCGGCAGCCGAGGATGTACCGGAGCCTGAGGTGCCCTTGGCGGCGACGCCGGCGGCGGAGATGTCGGATCCGGATCCCTGCAGCGTGACGCCGGCGGCGCGGGCACCCACGCTGACGGACAGGCGCTTTTCTGCGGCCTGTTCCACCAGCCGCCCGCCCGGGGTGGACAGCAGTTTGCCGCCGCCGAGGACGACAAACAGCACCAGCGCGATGGCCAGGTTGAAGAGGAAACTCGCCAGGAAGATCGCCATCGGGTTGGCGTCCAGCTCCGTCCTGGCAATGATGCTGTTGACGGTGACGCCATAAACGGCGATGGGGGAGAAGCCGCCGGCCTGCGCGCCGTGGATCACCATCATGCCCATCATGAGCGGATTGATTTTGTGTTTGGCGGCGAAGCTGAGGGCGATCGGCGCGATGATGGCCACGGCGGCCGGGGAGAGGGCGCCGACGGCGGTAATCACCGCGGTGATGGCGAACATGACCCACGGGATCAGGGCGACCTTGCTGCCGACCAGCCGAACGGCGCCCCGGACCAGCAGGTCGATGGTGCCGTTGTTTTGCGCGATGGCGAACAGGTAGGTAACCCCGACGATGGTCAGGAACAGGCCACCGGGGAAGTTGGCCAGGATCTCGTTGGTGGACATCCCCAGCACCACGGAGCCCAGCAGGAAGGCGCCGACGAAGGCCAAGGCACCCATGTTGAGCGGCAGCACCGTGGCCAGAAGGAACATCACCGCCAGGATGATGATGGACAGGACGGGAGCGGACATCGTTGTTCCTCCGGATCGAAGTGGGTCGTTACTGGCTTAGTGGCCTAGCCTCCTAGACACTAGGTGTCTTTGTCAATAGTTCTCCGGTAGTCTTAGGGGTCAGGACAGGCTGGAAGGACGCGCATGGCAAAGCAGGCGGCAACGCATCAGATTTCCCGCGTTTCGCGGCCCCGGCTTTACGAGCAGCTGGTGGAGCAGATCATGGACTTCATCGAGTCCGCCGAGCTGGGCCCCGGGGACACATTGCCGGCCGAACGGGAACTTGCCGAGCGGTTGGGTGTTTCGCGTGCCACCCTGGCGCAGGCCCTGGTGGCCCTCGAAGTGCTTGGCGTGATCGACGTCCAGCACGGCACCGGAGCGGTGCTGGTCTACCGGCCGAACGTTCCATCCGTGATCAAAGGCCTCCGCGAACACCGGAGCCGTCTGCCCGAGATCGTTGAGGCGCGGAGCACGCTGGAGGTCAAGCTGGCCGAACTGGCCGCGGCCCGCCGCACGGAGCAGGACATGGACGCAATCGATCACGCCCTCGAAGCCATGGCGGCAGAAGTCGCCTCGGGAGACCGCGGCGCACGCGGCGACGAGCTGTTCCACCAGGCCGTCACCGCCGCGGCCCACTCGGCAGTCCTCGCCCAGCTCATGACCTTCATTGCCGGCATGGTCCTGGAAACGCGCCTCGAATCGCTCGGACAGCCCGGCCGGCCGGAGCAGTCGCTCGCCTCCCACCGCAAGATCGCCGACGCGATCAGGTCCCGGGACTCGGCGGCCGCCGCGGCGGCGATGCTGGAGCACATTGATCTTGTCTCCGACGTTGCCCTCCTGAAGAACAGCTAGACCGGAATAAACGTGAACCATTCCTTCGATCCGCCGTGTGGCCCGATCACCGGATGGCGCGACGGCGCCGTCGTGCGTGCCGCCGGCATTCCCTACGCCACCGCGGAACGCTTTCAGCCGCCCGCGCCGGCACCCGACTGGTCCGAGACGTTCGCGGCGACATCACTGTCTCCGGCGTGCCCGCAGGCGGCGGTGCCCTTCCTGGATGACGTGCTCGGCACCCGCTACGGCGAACTTCCGGGCAGCGAGGATTGCCAGCGCCTGACCATCACCCTGCCTGCCGATCTCCACGACGGTGAACGGCTGCCAGTAATGGTGTGGTTGCACGGCGGGTCCTACACGTCCGGTTCCGGGGATCTGGCGATCTTCGACCCGGCAGCGCTGGTTGCCGAAACCCGGGTGATCGTCGTTTCGGTGACCTACCGGCTGGGCCTCTTCGGATATTTGTCCACGAGAACCGGCCGTCCCGCCAACCTCGGCCTGCTGGACCAGATCGAGGCCTTCCGGTGGGTGCAGCGCAACATCGGATCCTTTGGCGGCGATCCGGGCCGCGTCACCGCGTTCGGGCAATCCGCGGGCGGCGACGCCGTCGCGCACCTCATGGCGACCCCTGACGCGGCGTCGCTCTTCCAGCGCGCCATCATTCAAAGTGCGCCGCTGGGCATTACCCGGGGGCGGGAAAGGATGACCGCCGCCATGGGGGTGGCCGCGGAGGCGGTTACCGCCGCGACTCCGCCGATGGACGTCGTCGCTATTGAAGAGGACGTGGCGCGGGCGGCGAGGAGGTTCGGTCTGATGGCTGCCATGCCGTTCGGGATCCAGTACGGGCATTCACCCCTGCCCGAGGAATCCGGGCTTGACCGGGCCTGGAATGCCGCTGCCCCGGCGATCGACATCCTGATCGGCTACACAGCGGAGGAAGCCCGGCTGTTTCTGCCGCGCAGCCCGCTCCTGGGCCGGGTGGCGAGGATTCCCGTGGTCGGCAGCGCAGTGCTCAAGGCGGTCACATGGGTGGTTACGGAACTCGTGTACGGCAAAGCGGCCAGACGGTTTGCCAGGCGGCATGTACGTGCGGGCGGCCGGGCCCACAGCTACGTGCTGTCCTGGCGCGCACCGGGAAATCTCTACGGCGCCGCGCACACAGTCGACCTGCCCCTGCTGTTCGGCCACCAACGGACGTGGGAAGGTGCCGGACTCCTGGCCGGGGCGACGTGGGACGAGATCAATGCCCACGGCCGGGCGATGCGGGCGCTGTGGGCACAGTTCGCCTACGGGGAAGGCCTCGGATCCCGGGGAGAGATTCCCGGCTCGCTCCGGTACCGCTCGGTCTGATTCGGCTAGAACAGGACCGCAGCGACTACCCACAGGAGCGCCGCGATGCCGACGGCGATCAATGAGCGGTTCCACGTTGTGGTCACCGTTCCGCCGGAGGAGTGGAGTCCGGCGGCGCGGGCGTCATGCCATGCCTTGGCGAACTCGTCCCGGCCGGCGGTCACCTCCGGCTGTCGGATGCGCTCATTGCTTGGGAGCATGCTGTGCGGCCGGCTCTTCAGATCGCTGACATGCTCAAAGCCGGAACTGAAACTGCCGGGCGGGGTGGGAGCGCCCCAGCTCACGTACTTCTTGCCGGCGGCCCTGACAGCGAGGGCATAGCCGACCTCGATGTCTTCGACCGTATCGAAGGGTATCCAGTGGTCGCGGAGCCCGTTGACCAGCTCAAAGCCGTCGCCCTCAACGCGGAGGCACGGCCGCCACTGGGCTGCATAGACGAACCAGGACACCAGAACCAGCCAGGGTGCGGCGTCCATCACGGCCCTGGTTTCTCCGCTGGCCGCCAGCCAGTACAGTGTGCCGGCAGCACCGGTCCATACGGTTGCGGCCACGGGCCGGCCCGACGCCGAGCGGTGCGTCCGGGCTTGCCGAGCGGACCGCTGATGGGACGCTCGGCAGTCCGTCTGCGGCGAGTGCACGTTCTCTTTTGACGCTTTCAATGGTCCCCCTCCATCGCCCCGGCCGTCGCCGGGTTGAGAGAAATGTAGCGCACGCCGTGTCCGGATCAGTGGTCAAGGGTGAAACCCGGAAACTCGGGAAAGTCGCCCACACGATCGGGGGTGAAGCCAAGTGCCTCGTAAAAGCCGATGGCGGAGGGACTTGCCTGCCAGTCCAGGATCATTGGCTGTGGCCTGGCCCGTGACCAGTCGAAGATGAAGTTCATGAGGGCCCGGCCGGTGCCGGCCAGACGCGTGTCGGGGTCTACAAAGACGTCATGGACCCGGCCCGTCGTGAAGTCAGCCCGCAGGCCTGGCCCGAAATCCTGAGCGAGGCCATAGCCGAGCAGCCGGGTGCGTGCCGGAGCCACCGGGAGGCACCATGAGGCGTCGGCCAGGAACCGGGCGAAACGGCTATGGAAGCTGTGCGATCCGCAGCTTCAGATACGTGTTCAGCCGGAATACGGTTCGCGCCAGGACGAATACCGCCGCCACCGGAAAGGCCCAGTAAAGAGCCGCAACAAGCAGACTAAGGTCCAATTTCAAACCCCCAGAGTTGATGCCGCGTTTGCGACTCAGCGCAGCATAGAGGCTGCAGCGACTATTGACATAGTCAATTTCAGCTGCGGTGACCCGGCCGCAATACGGGAGTGCTTACTCAGTGAGCTCGGCCAGAACTTCGGCCGCGTCCGTATTGCCCGCAGATGCCAGACGCCGAAGCTCATCCAGATCTTCCTTCTCAGCTGCGAGTTCAACCAGCTGATCCTCAGCGTCGCGGCTGCCGCCGTCGGAGAGGCGCCGCAGCTCGTCGAAGTCTTCCCGCTCCGCGGCCAGCTCGATGAGCTCGCCGATGGCGTCGTTGTCACCGCGGGCAGCCCGCTCCCGGAGTGCCGAAAGATCAGATTCTGACATTGCGTGGACCTTTCCAGAAAACGGTTCCGTTCGGCCGGCCCGGTCCGCAGCGGTCGACGTGGCCGGTGGAGGCCGACACGGTGTTAATGCAGGGTACCGCGCTGACGGAATCGGCCCTAGTGTGATGTCAGCCAAGTGCTCGACCGGCCGGAGCTGCCGTTGCGATTGCGGAGGAGGAATCGTGGAGGAAGCGTCCCAGCCCCGGCCGCCCAAGACGTGGCCTTGGGCTTGGGCCATCCTGTTAGTGATCGCCGTCGACGCCTTGCTTCTCGGCTTTCGGACAGGCGAGTGCATCGACTACACGGCGGAATCCGGCGCCGCCAGCACCTGCACGAGCGGCCCGGCCCTTGGATCCGCGGGCACGTGGCTCCTCGCCGCAGCCAGCATCCTCGTCATCGGCTACCTTGCCCGCCGCCTCGCGCGCGCCGCCCGGCACCGGTGACCGCAGTTGATAGATTCCGGACCATGACCACACCGGACATCAGTGTCAGGGCCGCAACAGTGCACGACGCCACACGGCTGGCCGAGATCCACATCGCGGCCTGGCGGGCCACTTACCGCGGCGTCATGACCGATGAGTACCTGGACGGTCTCGACGTCGACCGCGCGGCATCCGCCTGGCGTCGAAACATCCTCGAACCCAGGCAAGGGACCATTCACCTCGTCGTCCAAAGCGCCGATGCGGTTGCCGGGTTCGCCATCCTCGGCCCTGCTGCCGGCGACCCGGACCCGGGAACCGGTCAGCTCCACGCGATCAACGTGCATCCGGACTGGTGGGCGCAGGGCGTAGGTTCCGTCCTGTTCGCGGCCGCGGCCGCGGAACAACAGTTGATCGAACTCGGCTATGACCGGGCATTTCTCTGGGTGGAGAAGGGCAACGATCGGGCTATCAGCTTCTACACCAACCGCCGTTGGCTCGACGACGGAGGGGCTCTGGAAGATACGAGATTCGATCCGGCGGTGGCCGAGAAGCGCCACAGCCGGATCCTCCCCGCCGGGCGCTAACCGAGGACTCCCCGGCGTCAGGCTCCCGTCCAGCGCCGTGTTCAGAGCCAGCGCCTCAACCTGACGAGTCCTTACTCCCCGATCTGGTCCTTACTCCCCGATCTGGGCCAACGTTTCCGTCAGCTTCTTGAGGATCTGTCCGCGCCAGCCGCCACCCATAATGCGGTGAGCGATCACATGGCTCGGCTCTTCCGGGTCGAATCCTTCGTGGATGAGGAACAGTCGTGTCCCTGCCCCCTCGGGGACCAGGGTCCACGTGACTGTGCTGTTCAGGTCGTTGCCCGCTTCTGCGTCCCGCCAGGAGATCCGCAGGAGCCGTTCGGGGTCAATTTCAAGAACTTCGCTGGCGACAAGACCGCTGAAGCCTACGGCCGGGACAGGAGTCCCGCGCATGGTGTAGCGGTGCCCAACGACGGGTTCAAAGTCGTTTTCCATCAGCCACGCCGCGATCAGGGCCGGTTCCGTGAGCGCCCTCCACACCTTTGCGGGCGGGTGGGGGAGAAATTCGTCGAGCTCTATGGCCGTCAACGTCAATGACATCAGGTGTCCTTCAGGTTTTCGAGAGTATGGTTCAGGTCTTTTAGGCGGGCGCGCCAGAACTTCTCGAAAGGCGACAGCCACGAGGCAACGTCGGCAAGAGGCTCGGGTGTCAGTAAATATCGAATTGTCCGTCCCCTCCGCTCCTCCGAGACGAGGTTCCGATCGAGCAGCACCCTCAAATGCTCGGACACGCTTGGTCGCGCCATGTCATATCGTTCGGCAATCTCGCCASCGGTTCGTGGCCCCTCCAGGAGGAGCGTCAGAATGTCCCGCCTGGTGGGGTTAGCCAACGCTCCGAAGAGAAGGTCAGCGGGAGAATCCTTCGTTCTGACGGGCACGGACCAATAATAGGTAGGATATTTCCTACGGGTCAAGTTTTCTGGCTGCCTGTCAGCCTGCCGGGTCCGCTGGTGCTGGGGTCCGGAAGATCGGGGCCGTGGAGTTCGCCGGGTTCGGCTGGGCCCGGCGGCATGCCGCACCGGTGACTGCCGCCATCATGCGAAGAGACCTTCGCCGATGAAGCCTCCCGCCCGGATGCCAGGCGGAACCGCGAACAGGCCCGAGCCGGTGTGCTTGAGGTATTCCAGGGCCAGCGTGTCCTCCTTCGCCATGGCCAGCTGCATGGGCACATAGTGGGTCCTGGGGTCCGTGACGAACGCGATGAAGAACAGTCCGGCGTCGAGGTGCCCCAAGCCGTCCGAGCCGTCGGTGTAGTTGTAGCCGCGCCGGAGCATCTTGACGCCGTCGTTCTGGCTCGAGTGCGCGAGCCTGACGTGGGCGTCCAGCGGGATCAGTGGTTCCCCGCCGTGACCCTGGATCTGGAAGTCGGGGGCGGTGAATTCCTCGCCGCCGGAGAGCGGGGCCCCTGCGCCCTTGGTGCGCCCGATCAGCGCTTCCTGTTCCCGCAGTGAGGTGCGGTCCCAGATTTCGATGTGCATCCGGATCCGACGCGCCACGACGTACGTGCCGCCGGCCATCCAGCCCTCTTCCGGGCGCGTTCCCTGGCCTGCCCACACATGCTCCTCGAGCAAAGCGGTGTCCTCGGCCTTGAGGTTGTTGGTGCCGTCCTTGAAGCCGAAGAGGTTCCGCGGGGTGGCCTGTGACCTCGACGTGGAGGACGTCCGCCCGAAGCCGAGTTGGGACCAGCGGACGCGCGTCAGCCCGAAGCCGATGCGGGCAAGGTTGCGGATCGCGTGGACGGCCACCTGGGGGTCGTCGGCGCAGGCCTGCACTACGATGTCGCCGCCGGTGCGTCCCGGCTGGAGGTCGTCGCCTGGGAAGTGTGGCAGGTCGATCAGGGCGTCCGGGCGGCGCCCCTCGAGTCCGAAGCGGGCTTTGCCGTCCTTCTCGAACAGGCCGGGGCCAAACCCGAAGGTGAGGGTGAGTCTGCCGGCCCCGAGGTCCAGGGCCTCACCCGTGTCCTCGGGCGGGGCGTCGTAGGGGCCATCGACGGCGCCGCTGCCGCCCGTGCTGCGACCCTCGGTCATCGCCGCGGCGGCGGCCGTCCAGTCTTTCAGGAGCCGGGTGAGCTCTGCACGGTCCTCCGTGATGAGGTCGAAGGCTGCAATGTGAAGGCGGTCCTGGGCCGGCGTGACGATGCCGGCCTGCCGGTCACCGTGGAAGGCGATGATGTCGCCGGGCTCTGCCACTGGGACTGCCGCGGCCTCGACGGCGTCGTGGCTGAGGAAGCCAGCCGCCAGACCGGCGACGGCGCCCGCGCCGCCGGCTCCTGCCAGGGACAGGAGCCCGCGGCGGGACAGCCCGCCCTTTCCCGAACCGGGGGCTGCCGGCGGCGCGGGCATGGCGGCGGCTCCCGGCGCCTTGGCTGGTTCCGGTGCGCAAGCTGATTCGGGGGCACCGCCGTCGGGGGCCCGGCGGGGGTTGGCGCCGAAGGGGCGGCCGGTCACGGGGCTACTGCCGAAGTGAGCTTGGCCAGGGGCTCGCCCAGGGCATCAACCAGGGAGGCGAGCTGCTGCACCTGGTCCTGGCTGAGGTCGTTGTAGTAGGCGAAGCCTGCGCCGGTGGAATGCTGCTTGAGCCCGGCCTGCAAGGCAGCGAACTTGGCCTCGAGCGCTTCGGCCAAGTCCGGGTCCTTCTGCTGCAGCGCAGGCAACAGGCTCTCGAAGGCGGTCCGGGCTCCGTCAATGTTGGCCTGGAAGTCCCAGAGATCGGTGTGGGACCAGATTTCTTCTTCCCCGGTAACTTTGCCGGTGGCCACCTCGTCCAGGAGCTCCTTGGCGCCGTTGCCGATCTTGTCCGCGGAGAGTTCCACAGTGCGGGTCCGCTGGGCCAGGTCCTCGGTGTCGGCAACAAGCTGCGTGGCGATGGCGGCACGCTCCGCCGGTGCGAGGGGCGTGTAGCCGGCCGGCGGGAACAGGTCCTTCTCGGCCCGGTGCCAGCCGGTCCATTCCTGGCCGGGTTCGAGGTCGGCTTCACGGGCATCGAGCTTGGGGTCCAGGTCCCCGAACGACTCGGCGACCGGCTCGATGCGCTCCCAGTGCGTGCGCGTGGCGGCATAGAGCCCGCGGGCCTTCGTCGCATCGCCGGCGGCGTAAGCCGCCGCGAATGCCCTCGTGCCGGTAACCAGCTGATCGGTCTGATCCACGACGAAAGCGGAGTATTGCCGGGTGCCGGTGTCCAGCAGGCCCTGAAGGTGGGCGTCGACGGCGGGACTGCTCGTGACCTGGATGGGTCCGGCGGCGCCCGGGTCCTTTGGGGTGCCCATGCAGCCGGCCAGGGCCAGCGGAACGGTGGTTGCCGCGGCCAACAGGGCAAGCGTCTTCCGGAACCGGGGGGCGTTTTTGGGCAGGGGGATGCTGGGCATGGTGTTTCCTTGGATCGGTGGGGTGGAGCGGTGCGGTGCGGTGTGGGGGAGCGGAGGCAGGGGTGCGGGACCGTGTGGGCTGTCCTGGCAACATCGCCGAGGCAGACCCGACTTAGGTACACCTAAGTAAAGAGGATACCGATTCGCGGCGATTACGCAAACCTTTCGTACCCTAATTTGGATTAGGTAAGCCTAATCTAATAACATCGTCCGGGTGACCACGCAGCTTGACTTCATGCGGGTGCCCTTTGCCGCCGATCTTGCGAGCTACGGGGACAGCCCAGCCATCCTTACTGACACCCTGGCAATGACGTACCGGGAGCTGGCGGAGCGGGTCGATGCCTTCGCCCGCCGGCTTGGCGCCMCGCGGCGCCTCGTGGCGCTCGCCGCAGCCAACGACGTCGACTCTCTGGTGGTCTATCTGGCGGGCCTGGCCGGCGGCCACCCGCTGATCCTCCTGCCGGAGGACAAGCCGGCCGCCCTGGAATCCCTCGTTGCGGCCTACGACCCCGACGTCGTTGTCCAATCCGGCAACGGTCAGCTCCTGCTGGACGAACGCCGGACCGGCACCCGCCATGAGCTTCACCCGGACCTCGCGCTCCTGCTCAGCACGTCCGGATCCACGGGCTCGCCCAAGCTCGTGCGGCTCTCGCATGCGAACCTGCAGGCCAACGCCGAGTCGATTGCCCAGTACCTGAACATCGGGCCCGACGACCGGGCCGTGACGACTTTGCCGATGTCCTACTGTTACGGGTTGTCCGTGATCAACAGCCACCTGCTCCGGGGCGCCGGGCTGGTCCTGACCGGCCTTTCCGTGGTTGATCCGTGCTTCTGGGAGCTCTTCCGACGCCGGGGAGCCACGTCCTTCGCGGCCGTTCCATATACCTTTGAACTGCTGGAACGGGTCGGGTTTGCGGACATGGATCTGCCCGGCCTGCGCTACGTCACCCAGGCCGGGGGCCGGCTGGGGCCGGAATCGGTGCGGAAATACGCCGAACTCGGCCGCCGCAGCGGCTGGGAATTTTTCGTGATGTACGGCCAGACCGAAGCGACGGCACGGATGGCATACCTGCCTCCTGAACTGGCGGCCGAGGTGCCGGGCGCGGTGGGTATCCCGGTGCCCGGCGGCTCGTTCCGGATCGACCCCGTGCCGGGGCTGGAGCACGGCGAACTTGTCTACAGCGGCGCCAACGTCATGCTTGGCTATGCCGAATGCCCGGCGGACCTCGCCGCGGGCCGGACCGTTACGGAACTCCGCACCGGCGACCTTGCCCGGCGGCACCCGGCGGGCGTCTACGAAGTGGTGGGCCGGCGCAGCCGGTTCGTCAAGATCGTCGGGCTGCGCGTTGACCTGGGGCAGGTGGAGCGGCTCCTGGCGGACCTCGGTGTGCAGGCGGCCAGCGCCGGGACGGACGACGGCGTCGTCGTCGCCGTTGAAGGCGACCACGACGCGCACCTGCTGGGCAAGGTCCTCGCCCAGGGCATGGGGCTGCCGCGAGCCGCCCTCGAGGTCCACGCCGTCGAACATCTCCCGCGCCTGGCCACGGGCAAGCTCGACTACAGGGGCGTCCTGGCCCTGTCCGCGCCGAAACCAGGGCCAGCACCCGCCCCCGCGACGGAAACCGCCGCGCCGGACAATAATGCTCCGGACAGCGTTCGGAAGATTTTCCAGGACGTGCTGGAGTGCGCCGACATCGCGGACAGCGACACGTTCGTGTCCCTGGGCGGGGACTCACTGTCCTACGTGGCCGCATCGGTACGGCTGGAACAGGCGCTGGGCCATCTCCCGCCGGATTGGCACGTGACCCCGGTCCGGGCCCTGGTGCCGCCGCGAACTGCACCGGGCCGGACGCGTCGACGCTTCTTTGCGCCCGTGGAAACGAGCATCGTGCTGCGGGCCGTCGGGATCGTCCTGATCGTCAGCACGCACGTTGGGCTGTTCAGCTGGCAGGGTGCGGCCCACGTGCTCATGGCGGTGGCAGGCTACAACTTCGCACGCTTCCAGCTTTCCGGGAAGCGGATCCCGCGGCTGCGGAGGCAGCTGTCCAGCGTGGCAAGAATCATCGTGCCGAGCATGGCGTTCATCGCGGTGGCCTTCCTGATCACCGACAACTACGCGCCCGCCAATATCGTGCTGCTCAACGCCTTCCTCGGGCCGGAGGGGGTGAGCACCCAGTGGCACTTCTGGTTCATCGAAATTCTCGTCTACCTGCTTCTCGCGGCGACGGCGCTTCTGGCCATTCCGTGGGCGGACCGGGCCGAGCGGCGCTTCCCCCTGCTCTTTCCGCTGGCGCTGACCGGCGTGGGGCTCCTGACCCGGTATGAGCTGGTCAACCCGGGCGTGCCGCACACGGCGCCCGCGCTCTGGCTCTTCGCATTGGGCTGGGCTATCGCACGGTCCCGGACCGTCGCACAGCGTGGCCTGGTCTCGGTCATTGCAGTCCTGACCGTTCCAGGATTCTTCGAGAACCCCGGCCGGGAGGCCACGCTCCTCGCCGGGATCCTGCTGCTCATCTGGCTCCCCAGCATTCCGGTGCCGCAGGTCCTCCGCCGCCTCCTGGTGGTACTCGCCAGCGCCTCCCTCTACGCATACCTTGTCCACTGGGTGGTCTATCCGCCGCTGGCCGGGATCAGCCCCGCCTTGGCCGTGGCAGGCTCGCTGGCCGCGGGGGTAGCCTACTGGGCGCTCTGCCTGCGGGTGGTCAGTGTAGTTGGCCGACGGCGGGCAGGCGCCGGCAACGATCCGGGTACGAATTCAGCACAACAGTAGGCGCCGACTGCTGTACCAGCGACACTGACGGCATGGTTTCTTGTCTGCAAGACAGCGGGCGGCGCTCCGCGATCCGTGCCACGGTTGGCGCATTGGTACTGACTGCCTTGATATCGGGGTGCTCGTCCTCCACGGGCGGGGAGCCGCCATGCTTTCCGCCCGCCTATTCGCTGACCCCGACGACGGCCGCACCGGGGCAAAGCGTGACGGTGGCAGCCCCGGACGCTGGCTGCAACCCCCGTTACGGCAACAACGCGCGCATCCAGGTGAGCGTCACCGACGCAACCGGGGTGGAAGTCGTGAATACCACCAGCGCCATGAACGACGCCGGCGGGTTCACCTACACGTTTGTCGTGCCCGCCCGGACAGCCGCGGGGGATGCCGCCGTAACCGCGGTGCCCTACAACATTGACTGGTGCGATGACACCGGCAGGAACAACCGCGTGGCGGGCGCTGGCGACGTCCGCCTCGAACAGGTGTCCTGCGTGATGCCGATGAAGCCGCTGACCGTCACCCGCTGAAGTGCATTTTCCGGGCGACGGTCGGCAGGGGCTTACCCGCTGAGGTCCCGGGTGAGGATCTTGGCAGAGCAGCTCCTGCTGGTCCTCAACGGCACGCTGTCAACGGCCGCCGTGCTGGGGGATGAAGGCCCGGCCAGGCAGGGCCTCGCCCTGGCGCGGCAGTTGATCGCCGCCGCGTGCAGCTAGCCCGTCGGCTGCCCGGCCAGGGGCGAGGACGCCGTCGATGTCTACCGGGAGGTGGGAGGGGCCGCGCAGGAACGGGCTCGGCCGGTACGGCGGTGGGTCCGAGACCAGCCGCGGGTTCTCCAGCCTGGTGGCGAATTCGGTGAGTGCGATCTGCGCTTCCAGCCGGGCCAGGGGCGCACCGAAGCAAAGATGAACGCCGCCGCCAAAACCGAGGTGCTGGTTGTTGGCCCGGTCAGGGATGAAGAGCCCGGGGTCAGCGACGTGGGCGGGGTCGCGGTTGCCCGCAGCAAGGACCAGGGTGAGGGAGGCGCCTGCCG
Source organism: Arthrobacter sp. P1_D12 (assembly GCF_056406175.1). Classification (NCBI taxonomy): domain Bacteria; kingdom Bacillati; phylum Actinomycetota; class Actinomycetes; order Micrococcales; family Micrococcaceae; genus Arthrobacter; species Arthrobacter sp. P1_D12. The sequence continues at coordinate 19,654 of NZ_JBFUAR010000008.1, read as the reverse complement.
GGATGGTGGTGCCGGCGATGTCGATGTCGTCGAGGGCGGTGCGGAACGGGACGAAATGCACGGGCGGCTCGTAGCGGAGCAGCTCCTCGACCATCGGGATGGCCAGGCCGGGGTCAGCGCGCAGCCTGTGGAGCTCGGCCGGGTGGCGGAGCAACGTCAGGACGCCGTTGGAGATGAGGTTTACTGTGGTTTCATGTCCGGCGATGAGCAGGAGGAGCCCGGTGCTCACCAGTTGTTCGTCCGGCATGCGGCCCTCCGGGCCATCATCGGTGGCCATCGCTGAAAGCAGGTCAGTCCCCGGGGCCTGCCGGTGGGCATCGACCAGCTCTTGCATGAACGCGCGCAGTTCCGTGCCGGCCTCAATCCTCTTCTTTTGCTGGGTTTCGGGATCGAGTCCGGGATCGGTGGACTGCAGGGCCAGGTCCACCCAGACCCGGAAGCGCTGTTCATCGCCAGGGGGCACACCGAGAAGTTCGCAGATCACCGTGACGGGCAGGGGATACGCCAGATCATCGACGACGTCGATCCGGCTGCGGTCCGCCATGTTGTCGACCAGATCGGTGACAATTTCCGCCATCCGCGCCTCCATCCCGGCCACCCTGCCAGGCGTCGTGGGCGGCCCGAAGTGCCGCATGGTGATCCGCCGGAACTTGTCGTGATCGGGGGGATCCATGCTGAGGAAAGTCGGCGTCATGCCGGCGCCGTCCCCGTCCTCACCAATGGTGGCGCCCGCCGCGGCGGCAGCCGGGTTGCGGGTTATGTCGGAGCTGACCCGTGGATCGTGCAACAGGGCGGCGATCTCCGCGTAGGTGCTCACGAGATAGCTTCCGTCCGGAAGTCGTCTCACGGGGGTCTTGCGGAGTTCGTCGTAGAACGGGTAGGGGTTAGCCCGGTTGGTGTAGTCGAGGATCTGCTCCCAGGTGCTGGGCTCGGCCATGGCGAAGGCTCCTTGGGTCGTGGGCCGGTCGCTGCCGGTCTCCGGTGCGGCGCTTTACGGGAGGCGGCGGTCAGTCAATCTGGCGCGACGCTCATTGGGATAGTGACCGGTCACGACGACGGTCGCATCCTGGGTGGGGTTGGCGGCGGGCTGGAACCCGGCCGGCACGGGCTGGGCATCGTCCGGCTCGTCAATATGGTGGAACGACGGCGGGAAGGACGCCGCCTGGTCAATCAGCGGTTCATAGAAGTCAAGCCATTTGTTCTGGTTGAACGCCACTGCAGCCACGATGCGGCCCTTGTAGCCGTAAACGGCCAGGAACCGCCGGGATCCGACCGATCCTTGCACGATGGCGACCTCATCGGCGACCGAGGGCACGCCCACGCTCTTGATTTCGGTGCCGAACTGGACGGACCAGAATTTGGGCACAGCCAGGTGCGGCCACCGTTCCGTTTCGCCGCTGACCATGTTGTGCGCTGCAACCTCGGCCTGGGAGATCGCGTTGCCCCAGTGCTCGACGGCGAGGAACTGGTAGCCGAACATCGGCTGCGGGGCGCGGGATACGTCGCCGGCGACGAAGACGTCATCGGTGACCAGCCCGTTGACGTCGAAAGCCCGGCAGCCGGCGTCGCACGCGACACCCCACACGCCGCTCGCCAATCCGGAGCCGGCGAGCCAGTCACCGTTACGAACGGTCCCGAGCGCGGCGACGGCGATGTCCACGTCAAGTGTTGTGCCATCGGAGAGGCGGGCGCGGCGCAGCTGTCCGCCGGCATCGCCTTCCAGTGAAAGGACCCTGACGCCGCAGCGCAGATCCACGCTGTTCTCGATCTGCAGCTCTCCGGCAATTGCACCGATCACGCTGCCGAGCGCCGCGCCGAGCGGTGCCGGGCCCGCCTCCGCCACGGTGACCGGCAGGCCAAGTTCGCGGCACACCGAAGCGACTTCGCAGCCGATGAACCCGGCGCCAATGACCAGGACCCGGCGGGGGCGCGCGGCCAGGAGCTGCCGAAGCGTTGCCGCGTCCTCCCGGGTCCGCAAGGTCAGCACGCCTGCCAGGGCCGCCTCCGCCGCGTTTGGCCAGGACCGGGCCCGCACGCCAGTGGCGATCAACAACTTGTCGAATCCGATCCGGCCGCCGTCGGCGAGATGCACCTGCCTGGCGGCGAGATCCAGACCCGTGGCCGCGACGCCCAGGCGCCAGTCGGCGTCGATTCCCCGGCGGCGCGGCAGCGACGTGTCATCGGACCGCACCGACCCGGCCAGGACCTGTTTCGACAGCGGCGGCCGGTCATACGGCTCGTGCGTTTCCTCACCAATGAGAGTCAGCGAGCCCGTGAACCCTTCCTCGCGCAGCCGCTCCGCCGCGCGCAGCCCGGTCAGTGACGTGCCCACGATGACAATCCTGCCGGATCGAAGGAACGTGCCCCCGTTGCCCCCGGCGGCAGCGGCCGTTCCCGGGGCTTTTACGGGAGGCCGCGGCCTGTGCGGCTCCTCAAGCTGGTCGAGTCGGATGGCCTGGACGGGACAGGCCGCGGCGGCCCGCCGGATCCTCGTGCGCTGGGCCTCGTCCGGGTCCGGGTCGTAGGTGAGTGCCTCGTCCCCCTGGATCGTGAAGACCTCCGGGGCGAGGAAGGCGCATTGTGCGTAACCCTGACACTTAGTGAGATCGACGACGAGCCTCATGCCGAACTTCTCCCTGTTTGCTCAAGCCAATCGAGTCTAAGTCTCGCGGGCTGGCCGCGGAAGAGGCCTGCGGCCGGGTACGACGAAGCTGCGGAGGCTCTCGGCGAGGGAACTTGAGCGCCGCGTGTCCTATGTCCTGTCCGGTGTCCGGTGTGGCTGTAGGGTGGACGCCGATGACTCTTTCTGAAGAACTTCTTGTGGCGTACGACCAGCAACTCCGGACAGCTGCAGAGACGCCCAGTGCCAGCGGCGTGGAACGGCTGGGTCCGCTGCGGCTGGTGACCTTCGCAGGCGGCAGGGGCTTCGTGACCTATCAGAACCTCGATGGGGCCAACGCCCTGACGATCGCGCAGTGGGTGGCCGAAGCGCTCGCGTTTTACCGCAGCGATCCCGCAATCGTGCGGGTCGAGTGGAAAACCCGTGGTCATGATCATGCGCCCGGACTCCACGCGGCACTGCTCGACAACGGATTTGAGCCTAATGAGACCGAGTCGATCATGATCGGACCGGCAAACGCCTTGACGGTGGACGTCCAGCTCCCGCCCGGCGTCAGCCTGCGGCCGGTGAGCGCAGAACGGGACATCCGCGCCATGAGCGCGTTGCAGGACGAGGTTTTCGGCGTTGACGACTCCGACGGCAACGCCGACGCAATCGTGCAACGCATGGCGCGCGATGACGGCATGGAACTGTGGGTAGCCGAACACGAAGGACTGATCGTGAGCGCGGGCCGCCTCGAGCCGGTGCCGGGTACGGAATTCGCGGGCATCTGGGGCGGGGCGACGCGGCCAGAATGGCGTGGTCAGGGTATCTACCGTGCCCTCACCGCCGCCCGGGCCCGGGCCGCGCTGGCGCTCGGGAAGAAACTCATCCACAGTGACTCGACTGAATATTCGCGACCGATCCTGGAACGCTATGGATTGCTGCGAGTCTCAACGACCACCCCGTACCGGTGGCGGCGCTGAGGGCACAAGCGCACTGGCGCGGTGCGTCCTAGCCCCCGGGATGGAAGGCCGCCGGCGGTCCGGGGAACGGTCCGCCCATGCCCTCAGAGTCGCCTCCGGCGCCGCTGCCGAGGAGGCTTCGGGTGAGCGCGGCGCTGTCGGCCATCAGGTCATGCACAGCCTTCTGAAGATGATGGTCCGCCACCGGCACGCCTTCCAATGCGCCGGCAACGACCGCGCGGCGGACGAGTTCGCGTGCGAACGAGGCGGTGGTTCCTTCGGTGCGGGCGGCGGCGTTTTCAATCGCGTTCGGGCTGAGGGGAATACCGCGGGCATACAGTTTGATCAGCGCAACCCGCTCCGCCTGGGCAGGCATAGGAATATCCACCGCCAGGTCCACACGGCCGGGACGCTGTGCCAGGGCGCGTTCCAACATGTCCACGCGGTTGGTGGTGAGGACGAACGCGACGTCGGCGTCGCTGGCCAAACCGTCCATGGCGTCCAGCACCTCGAATAGCAGCGGCTGGGGTCCGTGCCCGAAGCTGCGGTCCTCGGCGATGAGGTCGCAGTCCTCAAGGACCACGATGGAGGGCTGGAGCGCCCTGGCCATGGTGGCGGCTTCTGAGATCCTGGCGAGCGATCCTCCCGAAAGAAGGATTGCTGTGACACCTACGCTCCGGCTCAACAAATAACGCACCGTATGGGTCTTGCCCGTCCCCGGCTTGCCATAGAGCAGGACGCCGCGTTTGAGGTGTTGGCCGTACCTGATCAGAGACTCACGGTGCTCGGCGATACCTAAGGCGTGGTCCGACACTTTCTCCAGCAGGCCATCCGGCAGGATGACATCCGACGCGGCAAGGACGGGCCGTGCATGGAACGTCACCCCGGCCGCGCTGGGACCATACTCTCCCATCACCAGGGAAATGACCTGTCCCTTGAGCACGCTGCGGTGCTGCATCCGATTGCGGAACTCCGAGAGGAAGCGTGCGGCCTTATCTGTAGCGTCGGCCAAAACCTCAAGGGACGCTGACTGCCGGCCATACCGGGGGTTGGCGTCCCGCTGCAGCACGGCGATGGGACTGCCTCCATGGCTGAATAGCCAGAGCCCCAGTGCCACGGCCTGCCGTTGTTCGTCCGGCCCGACAGCGAGGTTGGCGTAGTCCGGCTGGGACAGGGGGAACTGCGGATATAGCTGGGACTGCTGCAGCATGTCGCTCAGCGAGTGATGGTGGCGTTGGTCGCCACCGCCGATGCCCACGAGCCGGAACTCAGGATCCTCTGCGGCGAGCTCTTCCATGAGGATGTCTGCGTCCACGAAACGGTGCGGCGGAATCTCCTCAACCACTACCGACACTGATTCGGCCCGGGCCGCCAAATGCTCGGTGAGCGTAGTCAGCAGCTGGGTTCCCGGTTGCCCCCGACGCTGCCCGGACTGCGTAAGCTCCACGAGCCGCGCGAAATCGTCGATGAACTTCCCCAAAATTTCATCCATGGGCTGACCCTACCAGCGCCGCAAAACGGTGTGGCGCTCATGCTCTCCAGCATGCGTCAGCCGGTGGTTGCGCTGACCGCGATGGTGCCGCCCTGGGGGTCCCTGATCACGGCGCTGCGAAATCCCGGCGAGTCCATTGGCGCCATCAGGAGGCTGCCACCCAGTGTTACGGCCTGCCGGGCAATGGCGTCCGCGTCGCGGACTGCGAAATTGACGCTCCAATGCGGCGGGACCGCGACGCCATCCGTGGCTGCCACCACCGCCACTACCCGGCCGGAACGGAGCCACCGCGAGAAGGGGGCGTCCGGGACGGGTTCGAGTTCCCAGTCGAACATTGCACCGTAAAACGCCTGGGCCCGCCCGAGATCTGTGGTGTGCAGCGAGCTCATGGCCCAGGAATTCGGCTCATTGGCCAGCTGGGCGCCGTCGTTCACTCCTGCCCGCCGCAGGCAGAACGGGATGCCGGTGGCATCGGCGAGCACAGCAATACGGTCATCCGGGCCGGCACCAAACGGCGCCAGGCGCTTGCCCCCCGCCCGCTCGGCACGAACCAAGGCTTCCCCGACGTTTACGACACGCACGTGGGTGATCCACCCCGGCGGCGATTGCGGCGGCGCCTGTCCGATTCCGGCAACCAGTTGACCGCGGAGGCGCGCAGCGTAGTAGAAGCCGTCGAGCCCGGGCGGCATCGGAACGGGGTCGTCGAAAGTCCAGCCGAAGAGCGGACCGTAGAAGTCCTTGGCCTCCTTGGGGTCGGGCTGCCAGGTGTCGACCCAGCACGGAGCACCGACTGAGGAGGTATCCCGCGCTGTCATTGAAACCCTTTCTCCGGGGCCCGTTACGCCGCGAACATTGTTTCCCAAGACCGCGGAGTGGAGCAAGACCCAACTGCGATTCCGGCGAGGCAAACTGCCGAACCTCCACGACCGAGGGGAAATCACCGTCGCTCGGGAAACCTGGCACCCGTGCGGTAGGCTCGCCAACATATTTCTGGCCAATTGCGGAACCATGAATAAAGGAATGAAAACCCGCCAGGCTGAACGATCCGAATGACTTCTGCTACCGAACGATCGGACCGTGGAACAGCACCCGGTCCTCGGACGAGGAAGTCCGGAGCATGATGTCCGTTGAGCGAATGGTGAGGGCCGGCAAGACCGTTCAAGAGATCCAGCGCTACTACCCGGAATACGCCCCGTCCACGAAATGACGGCCAGCGCAACGGCCGGTTGACCTCGTCCGCATGCCACATCTGTCTGGACGGGTGGTTCTGACAAAAACCGTGGGCCCTGGAGACGGTGAGCGGCGGACCACGGGGGACACCGACCGGAAAAGCCGCATATTAATTGTTACTCTCTTTTCCTTTTGTACGGCAAATGCAATTGCTATTCTGAATTTGGTCAGGCAGAGGCTGCAAACTTCGTTGCGGGAGTTCTTATCTCATGGCCACCAGAGTCGTTGTCCCCGGAAGTGCCGTAATCCCGTTCACGGCGTTCGGCTTTAGATGGGGCACGACATCCGGCCGGCCTGGTTCCTTGCGCGCCCCCGCTGTGGTGTCTGAGCTGATCGGGGCGCGATTACGCCGCCGGCACGCGGGACCAGAGCCTGAACCCGGGCTTCCCTAGACCAGCGCGGATGCGGCCCTGTTAAAACCAATCGGGGGTGGCCGCATCCGCGCTCACCAGCATCCATTGTTCAATGCCGCTCTTCTGGTTTAGAACCTTGATCCGGGCGGCCGTTCCGTCAAGTGCGCGCAGCGAGGATCTGCTCGCGCAGAATATCCGCGTGGCCGCAGTGCTGGGCGAGTTCCCTGAGCATGTGCAGGTAGACCCACCGCAGCGGCAGCGGGCCGCGCCGGTTTCCTCTGACAAGGTCGTCAAGGCCGAGCGAAGCGGCCCGACGGCGTGAGTCCTCGCAGGCCTGGAGGTAGGCTGCCTGGAGGCCCGCGATGGTGTCGTCATCCGCCAGGATGAACGATTCGTCGGGGGTGGCCGGAATGCCGATCTCCGCCCGGGGCCGGCACGTGATGGCCTCGTCAAACCAGACCTTCTCCACGAAGGCGGCGTGCTTGACCAGCCCGAGGAGGGTGGTCCGCGACGGCACCAGCGAGGCCCGGGACTCCTCTTCGGTGAGCCCGTCCAGACAGGCGTGCAGGTCCGCACGATGCTCATCGAGGAATGCATCGAACTGGGTACGCAGGGTCCGGAAGCAGCGGACCGGGCCTTTCCGCGGACGCGGTCAGTGGCCGCGGGCGATCCATTCCTCAAGGTGCGGTGCTTCGGCGCCGATCGTTGTGGGATCCCCGTGGCCGGTCCGGACCGTCGTGTCGGCCGGAAGCGGCAGGAGCCGGGTTCGGATGGACTCGATGATGGTCGGGAAATCGCTGAAGGAACGGCCCGTCGCCCCGGGGCCACCCTGGAACAGCGTGTCCCCGCTGAACACTGTTTGTTCGCTAAGCACGGTGCCTTCGCTTTCGAGAAGGAAGCACACGGACCCGGGCGAGTGGCCGGGGGTGTGCAGTGCCACGAGCCTTGCCCCTGCGACGCCGAACGTGTTGCCGTCGGCAATGGCGTGGTCCGGCTCGGTGCCGGGGAACACCCGCTCCCACAACATCCAGTCGTCCCGGTGCAGGTACACGGGCGCGTTCACGAGCGTCCGGACCTCGCCCACGGCGCTGATGTGGTCATCGTGGCCGTGCGTGAGCAGGATTGCCGTGACCTTCCTGCCCGAGACGGCCGCGGCCACGGCAGCGGGATCGTGGGCCGGGTCGATGATGACGCATTCGGCGTCGTCCCCGAGGATCCAGACGTTGTTCTCAACATCCCAGGTGCCGCCATCGAGGGAAAACGTCCCGGAGGTCACCAGCCGGTCGATCCGGATGCTCACTGGGCCGGCGTTCACAGCTCCACCACCGAGCGCAGCACGGCGCCGGCGTGCATCTTCGTGAAGGCTTCCTCGATCTGGTCAATCGTGATCCGCTCCGTCACGAAGGCGTCCAGGTCCAGCTTGCCCTGCCGGTAGAGGCTGATGAGCGTGGGGAAGTCGCGCGAAGGCAGGCAGTCGCCGTACCAGGAGGACTTCAGCGAGCCGCCGCGGCCGAACACATCCAGCAGCGGCAGTTCCAGGGTCATCTCGGGGCTCGGCACACCCACCAGGACCACCGTGCCGGCGAGGTCCCGGGCGTAGAAGGCCTGCTTATACGTTTCCGGGCGGCCGACGGCGTCGATCACCACATCGGCGCCGAAACCGCCGGTCAGTTCGCGGATCGCTTCGACGGGGTCGACGGCGGAGGAGTCCACCGTGTGGGTGGCGCCGAGATCCTTGGCGCGCTGGAGCTTTTTGGCATCGATGTCGACGGCGATCACGGTGGTGGCGCCGGCGAGCGCCGCGCCGGCGACGGCCGCCGTGCCGACTCCGCCGCAGCCGATCACGGCGACCGAATCGCCGCGCTGGACGTTTCCGGTGTTGATCGCCGCGCCGATGCCTGCCATGACGCCGCAGCCGAGCAAACCGACGGCCGCGGGATCGGCGTCGTCGTCCACCTTGGTGCACTGGCCGGCCGCTACGAGGGTCTTTTCAGCGAAGGCACCGATGCCCAGCGCGGCCGTCAGCTCGGTGCCGTCCTCCAGCGTCATTTTCTGGGTGGCGTTGTGGGTATTGAAGCAGTACTGCGGCTGGCCCCGGCGGCAGGCGCGGCACTCGCCGCAGACGGCCCGCCAGTTCAGCACCACGCGGTCCCCGGGGGCGACCTCGGTGACGTCCGGTCCCACGGCACTGACAACGCCGGTGGCCTCATGGCCGAGCAGGAAGGGGAAGTCGTCGTTGATGGCACCCTGCTTGTAGTGCAGATCGGTGTGGCAGACACCGCAGGTGAGGATGTCCACGAGGGCCTCGCCGGGGCCGGGGTCCGGCACCAGGATCGTCTCCAGGGTGACGTCGGCATTCTTGGACCGGACTACTGCGGCTTTGACTTTATGGACCATGAAACAAGCTCCTTTGCTCCTTGGGAGGCCGCGCCGTCGTGGTTTGGTGGTGTCCTTGGATGCAGGAAGGGCCTAGGCGGCGAGCCGGCTCTTGACCTCAGCTGCGGAGGGGTTGGTGGCGGCGGTGCCGTCCGGGAACAGCACGGTGGGGACGGTGCGGTTGCCTCCGTTGAGCTGCTCGACGAGATCGGCCGTGCCTTCGACTTCCTCGATGTTGATCTCGGTGTACCCGATGCCCTGCGCGTCCAGCTGCTTCTTCAGCCGGTTGCAGTAGCCGCACCACGTGGTCGAAAACATGGTGATGGTGCCGGATTCGGGGGTGAAGTCCACGAAGTTCTCCTCAAGTAAGTGGTTGGGTCCGGCATGTCGGGCCGGGCGCCCACTGAAGTCGTACGTTACTGCCAACAACCGTACCCCGCAGCCCGCTATTCCCGCAGAGAGCGCTGCCACCTATGCCGTCGGACGCGAATTCGCGGTAAAGATGCGAAGTCGCCGGAAAGTTCCGGCGAGTTCGCAGGTTTCCGGCGACCTCGGCGGGCCCAGGATGGTCTTCCCGAAGAGTGCGTGACGGCGGCCGGGCGGATGACATGGGATGGGTGCGGTGGCATGCTGGTGCCATGTGTGGACGCTACGTGATGGCCCGGGCCGTCGGAGACCTGCTGGCCGAATTCGATGCCGGGCTGGAAGATGAGATCGCGATTCCGCCGTCGTGGAACGTGGCCCCGACGGCGGATGTGCCGATTCTGCTCGAACGGCTGGTGGAGGGAGAACCGGTCCGCCAACTGCACATTGCGCGCTGGGGTTTAGTGCCGTCCTGGGCCAAGGACCCGGGCATCGGGTCCAAGATGATCAATGCCCGCAGCGAGACCGTGCTGGAGAAGCCCGCCTTCCGGAAAGCGACCCGCGCCCGTCGCTGCGCCGTCCCGGCTGACGGCTACTACGAGTGGAAGGGTGAGGGCCGCACCAAGCAGCCCTACTACGTCCATCCCAAGGACGGACGCCCCCTTGTCTTCGCGGGACTCTATGAATGGTGGCGGGACCCGTCCAAGGAAGAGGGCGACCCGGAGCGCTGGATGCTCTCGACCTCGATCATGACCACCGACTCGCCGCCGGAGGGCTACGCCGGGGGAATGCTGGCCGAGCTGACCGCGCTGCATGACAGGGTTCCGCTGCCCATGAACCGCGAGACCATGCAGACGTGGCTGGACCCCCAGGCCGATGATGCGGCCGGGCTCGTGGATCTGGTCCGGGCCGGGGCGCACGACGTCGCGGAAGGCTGGACGATCGACGCCGTCGGCACCGCCGTCGGGAACGTCAGGAATGACTCACCGGAACTCATCCAGCCGGTGGGGAACCTGTTCTAGCGGGTGCGCTGCCCTGTCTGGCGGCTGCCCGCCGGCTGCCAAGGCACGGGGCGGTAGTGGTCACCTGAGGTCAGAGCGTGACTTTGCCGCCGCCGTCGACCGACCAGTCGGGGTTGAACGCGACCTCCCAGCGGTAGCCGTCGGGATCGGCGAAGTAGCCGGTGTAGCCGCCCCAGGGCTGGGTCTTCGGTACCGCAACGATGCGGGCTCCCGCGGTCCCGGCTTCGGCCATCACCCGGTCGACGTCCGCCGTGCCGGCCAGGTTGTGGCTGAGCGTGATGCACGCAATGCCGGCAGGGGGATCGGTGGCCGCCTCGGACTGCATTTGACCCGCGTCCCAGAGCGAGAGGATGAGGCCGTGGTTGACCTGGATGAAGAGCACCTCCCCGGGGACTTCCCGGTGGACCGGCCATCCGAGGCCATCGACGTAGAAGCGGCGTGAGGCGTCAACACTGCGGACACCTAGCGATATGAAGTCGACTCGTGGCTGCATCTTTCGATACTGTCATGCACATGCCCACAAATCACGCAGACGACAAGGCCGCCCAGGCCGACCGCGAACAGCTCGCCGCCGTGCGGGTGGCTGTTGACGAGGTGGACGAGCAGATCGTGTCCTTGATCGGGCGCCGGGAACGGCTGATCCGGATCGCCGGGACCCTCAAGGCGGACAGCGCCGAGGTCCGCGCGCCCGGGCGTGTGGAGCGGGTCATCGAACACGTCCGCGCCACGGCGGAAAAGAAGGACATCGACGTCGAGCTTGTCGAGAAGACCTACCGGGCGATGATCGATGCCTTCATCACGCTCGAGCTGGAAGTGTACAAGTCCAGCTCCTAGAAGGTGCCTAGAGGGCTTCTTCGACAGGCACGTTGGCCTGGTAGTCCCGGCCGTCACAATCGCTGAAGGCCGTCATGAGATGGCCCTTGGGCAGGCCAAGCACAGTCGCGATGGGGAAGTTTCCCGTGATGGTGTTTCCTGAGTGTTCCACGCCTTTGAGGTCGAAGTTCTCTTCCGTGCCGTCATGGTTGAAGTAGTAGAAGGACACGGCCTCACCGTTCATGAACTCAATGCCCAGTCTGCGCTGATGGGAGTAGTCCGGCCCGGCCGCCAGCAGGCCCACCACGTAGGCGCCTTGCCCCGGGATATTTCCGTCTATATCGAAGGTCGCCACCAAGGTTGAATTCTTGGCGGCGATCTTTACGTGCTTCAGGAGTGCGATATGGGAGCTCATGGCTCAATCCTGCTACCTGTGCAATCGTCCGTCCACCCCCGATCTGGGTTTTGTCGGCTCCGCGACGTAGACTGTATTTATTCGAAGATATGTTCGAATAAATACAGAGCGTTGAAGTAGAAGGCGTTGAAACAGAGGGCATTGAAGTAGAGGGCGTTGACACAGAAGGCGCCGGAAGCGGAATGGACGTAGGAAGTCGAAGCGGGGACTGGGCCGGCTCCAGCCCGGACTGGGTCGGGAGGCAACGTGGGTATTTTCAGCGAGTCCGTGGATGTCGTCTGCACGCCCTCCGGCCAGCCCCTGCGCCTCGACTGGGCCGGCCGGCGCTACACGGTCTGCGCTGACCCCGTCCGCTGGTACGAACGCCGCCAGTGGTGGGCCGAGGAACGCCGGGCGCCACTGGGAAGCGGGCCGGGCCTGGTGGATCATGAGATCTGGCGGGTCCAGGTGCGTGCGGCCGGGGATCACGCCGCGGATTCCTCGCTCACCCTTGACCTGACCCGGCATGTCGGCAGCGGCCGGTGGCGGCTCCTGAAGATCCACGACGCCCTGCACCCCCTCCGGAAGCCCGAATCAGCATGACCTTCACCCATCTGCACGTCTCCACCGCGTTCAGCGCCCACTATGGCGTCTCCTGGCCGGATGAACTTGCCGCCGCGGCCGCCGCTGACGGTGCCACCGCGCTGGCCTGCACGGACCGCGACGGCTTGTACGGAACCGTCAAGCACCTGAAGGCGTGCATGGCAGCCGGGCTGGATGCAATCGTCGGGGTGGACCTTGCGGTCTTTGACGACGACGGCGACCATCGCACCCAGCTCGGTGGCCGCGTCCTCGTGCTGGCGCACGGACACAACAACGGTGCCGGCTACCGGGCGCTGTGCCGGCTGATCTCCGACGCCCACGCCCGCACCACGGGCAAGGCGCAGGGAATAGTGCCGGTGGCCGTCACCCGTGCGGAACTGGCCTCCCGCACCCTGCACCCGGACACCCTGAAGCCGGTCCTGACAGTGCTGATCGGCCCGGACTCCGACGTCGGCCGGGCCATGGGCGGCCGGCGCTACCTGCGGCCCCGCACCCTGTTCAAACGCTGGCTGGACGCCATGCCCCCCGGAACGCTGGCGGCAGAGGTTGTGTCCCAGCTCAGCCCGCCCGGGGAACCGCTGAGCACCGCCCACGCGGTGCGCATGCTCAAACTCGCCGCAGAACACGGGGTGCCCGCCGTGCTGAGCAACGCCGTGCGGTACGTGGCTGAGGACGGCGCGGCCACCGCCGATGTGCTGGACTCGGCCCGGACGCTGAAATCCCTCCCCGAGCTCTCCGCCGCCCCGCTGCTGCAGCCCAACGGGCAGGGCTGGCTCAAATCGGCGGCCCGGATGCTGCAGCTGGGCAAGGAGATCATCCACGCCGCCGGCTACGGCACAGCGGACCTCAAACGGCTCCTGGCCCAGACAGAGGCGCTCGCGGACCGCTGCCGCATGGATCCGGAAGCCGACATGGGCTGGAAACAGCCCGTGGTCCCGGAGGCATCCGTGATCGGGATCGACGGCGACGCGCTCGCCGAACTGACCCTGCGGTGTGAGGCCGGCATCGGCCGCCGCTTCCCGGGCATTTCCGGGCAGCGGGAACAGCAGCTGCGGACCAGGCTGGAGCACGAGCTCCGGATCATCGACTCGCTGGGCTTCGCCTCGTACTTCCTGACCGTCGCAGAGGTCTCCCGGATGATCCTGGCCCTGGGCGTCCGGGCCGCCGCGCGCGGTTCGGGCGCCTCCAGCCTGGTCAACTACCTGATCGACATCAGCCAGGTGAACCCGCTCCAGCACGACCTCATCTTTGAACGCTTCCTCTCCCGCGACCGTGCCACGCTGCCGGACATCGACATCGACGTCGAAAGCGCCGAACGGCACAACGTCTACCGGAAGATCTTTGAGCGCTTCGGCGCCGAGCGCGTCACGCTGATGAGCATGCAGAACGGTTACCGCGCTCGCGGTGCCGTGCGCGACGCCGGCCTGGCCCTGGGCATGGACGACGGCGAGGTCGGGGAAATCGCCAAGCAGCTGTGGCGGTTCTCGGCCCGGCACTTCCGCGAAGCCCTTGTGGAGAAACCCGAGCTGAAGGAATTCGCGGACCGGGTGGAGCAACGCGGCTTCTCCGAGAACCAGCAGCTGGACCTGCTGGTGGACCTCACGGAGCGGCTGGACCGGCTGCCCCGCCACATCTCCATGCACCCCTGCGGCGTCATCCTCGGCGACGCCACCCTGCTGGACCGCACCCCCGTGCAGCCCAGCGGCCTGGGCCTGCCCATGAGCCAGTTCGACAAGCACGACATGGACCCCATGGGCATGCTGAAACTCGACGTCCTTGGCGTCCGGATGCAGAGCGCGATGGCCTTCGCCGTCCGGGAAGTGATCCGTCTGCATCCCTCCAAGGCCGAGGTGGTGGCCGCCGGCGCGCATCCGGCCGGCCCGGACGGGACGGGCCCGGATTACATCTCAGGGGACGGGCACATCGACCTCAACGCGGTCCCGCTCGATGACGAGCCCACCTATGAGCTGATCAGGAGCACCCACACCCTGGGCTGCTTCCAGATCGAATCCCCGGGCCAGCGCGAACTGATCGGCAAGTTGGCCCCCCGGGAATTCAACGATCTCATCATTGACATCTCGCTGTTCCGCCCGGGGCCGATGAAATCCGACATGGTCCGGCCCTTCCTGGAGCACCGGCACGGCTTCGCCCCCGAGGTCTACCCGCATCCCGACCTCAAGCCTGTCCTGAAAGAGACCCACGGGGTCACGGTCTTCCACGAACAAATCCTCAAGACCTTCGACGTCATGACCGGGTGCGGGCTGGCGCGGGCCGACGAATTCCGCCGTGCCCTCGGCAATGACGTGCTTGAAGCCAGGGTGGAGGAGTTCTTCCGGAAGGAGGCGCGTGCCCGGAACTACAGTCCCGAGGTGGTGGACAAGGTCTGGGGCACGCTCAAGGCCTTTGGCAGCTTCGGGTTCTGCAAGGCCCACGGAGCCGCCTTCGCCGTGCCCACCTACCAGTCTGCCTGGCTGAAGGCACACCACCCGGAGGCGTTCCTCGCCGGGCTCTGGGAACACGACCCCGGAATGTACCCCAAACGCCTGCTCGTGGCCGAGGCCCGCCGGCTGGGGATCCCCATCCTTCCCCTCGACATCAACCGGAGCCAGGCCGAGTACCGGGTGGAGCGGGTGGAATCCGGGCCGGACCGGGGCAGGCTGGGCATCCGGCTGAGCCTGAACGGCATCTTCGGGCTCTCCGGCGCCGAGCTGAAACGGATTGTGGCCGGCCAGCCCTACGACTCGCTGGCGGACCTGCGGGCGAGGTCGCGGCTCAGCCGGCCCAGCATCCAGCGCCTGGCCCAGCTGGGCGCCTTCGATTCGCTGCACCGGGCGTCCGGGGGAGACGCAAACCGGGCGGACCTGGTCCAGCACCTGCAGAAACTCCAGGCCCGCCCCTTCCGGAAGGGCGTGGAAGTCAATGAGGGCCAGCTGGCGTTGCCGCTGGGGGACGTGGAGCTGACGAACCTCAAGGCGGCACTGCCCGCGCCCAGCATGGTGGACAACGTCCGGGCGGAACTGGACCTGATGGCCGTGGACGTCAGCGAGCACCTCATGACCAGCCACCGCCCGCTGCTGGACCGGCTGGGCGTCACCACCGCGGACAAGCTGCTGGGACTGCGCAATGGCACGGAGGTGCTGGTTGCCGGGGTCCGGGTGGCCACCCAGACCCCGCCCATGAGGGGTGGCCGGCGGGTGGTGTTCATCAGCGTCGACGACGGCACGGGCTGCGTGGATTCGGTGTTCTTCCACGAGGCACAGGAGCAGTCCGGACCCTTGCTGTTCGGCACCCGCCTGCTCCTGATCCGCGGCACCACCCGCCGGACCGGGCCGCGGGGGATCAGCATCAGCGCCTCCATGGCCTGGGACCTCAGCCGCCCGGAGACCCTCCCGTTCCCGGCATCGGCTCCCGGCGCCGCCGGCCGGCAGGAGCCTTACCTGTCCGGCCCCCTGCCCAGCCCCCTGGACGGGATCAGCAGGAACCTCGCCATCACCGGGCTGGGCGGCTGACCGGACGGCGGTGCGGCTCGCTCGTGGCGCGTTGGTTGGCCTCTGGAGAAACCGATAGCATGGACGAGGCTGGCTGTGGTCCCCGTACGCCACAAGCTACGAAGCCTTAACTTTGAATAGGAGACACCCGTGTCAGATGCCCAGCAGATCACCCTTCTCGTCGACGGCGAAGAGACCAAGGTGACTACCGGGACCACCGGCGCGGAACTCTTCTTTGAGCGCCGCGACGTCGTTGTGGCCCGCGTTAACGGCGAGTTGAAGGACCTGGACCAGCCCCTTCCCGAGGACGCCAATGTCGAGGCCGTCACCATTGATTCCCCGGACGGGCTCAACGTCCTGCGCCACTCCACGGCCCACGTCATGGCCCAGGCCGTGCAGCAGCTGCGCCCCGACGCCAAGCTCGGCATCGGCCCCTACATCACGGACGGCTTCTACTTCGACTTCGACGTCGCGGAACCGTTCACCCCGGAAGACCTCCGCCAGCTCGAAAAGATGATGCAGAAGATCATCAACCAGAACCAGAAGTTCGTGCGCCGCGTGGTGTCCGAGGACGAGGCCCGCGAAGCGATGAAGGACGAGCCCTACAAGCTCGAACTGCTGGGCAGGAAGAATGACGCCGCCGAGGCCGGAGAAGGCGTCAACGTTGAGGTCGGCGCCGGCGACATCACCATTTACGACAACGTGGACCGCAAGAGCGGCGACAGCATCTGGTGCGATCTGTGCCGCGGCCCGCACCTGCCGAACACCAAGCTGATCTCCAACGCCTTTGCCCTGACCCGTTCCTCGGCCGCCTACTGGCTGGGCAACCAGAACAACCAGCAGCTGCAGCGCATCTACGGCACCGCCTGGCCCACCAAGGACGCGCTCAAGGCCTACCAGGAGCGCATTGCCGAGGCCGAGCGCCGCGACCACCGCAAGCTCGGCGCGGAACTGGACCTGTTCTCCTTCCCGGACGAGCTCGGCTCCGGTCTGCCGGTCTTCCACCCCAAGGGCGGCATTATCCGCAAGGCCATGGAGGACTACTCCCGCCAGCGCCACGTCGATGCCGGCTACGACTTCGTCTACACCCCGCACATCACCAAGGGCCACCTCTACGAGGTCTCCGGCCACCTGGACTGGTACCGCGAGGGCATGTTCCCGGCGATGCACATCGACGCGGAACTGAACGAGGACGGCACCGTGCGCAAGCCCGGCCAGGACTACTACCTCAAGCCGATGAACTGCCCCATGCACAACCTGATCTTCCGGTCCCGCGGCCGCTCCTACCGCGAACTGCCGCTGCGGCTCTTCGAGTTCGGCTCGGTCTACCGCTACGAGAAGTCCGGCGTGGTGCACGGCCTGACCCGCGTCCGGGGCATGACCCAGGACGACGCCCACATCTACTGCACCCGCGAGCAGATGAAGGATGAGCTCACCAGCACGCTGAACTTCGTCCTGGGCCTGCTCAAGGACTACGGCCTGGACGACTTCTACCTCGAGCTCTCCACCAAGAACGAGGACAAGTTTGTCGGCGACGACGCCACATGGGACGAAGCCACCCGCACCCTCGCCGAGGTGGCCGAAGCCTCCGGGCTCGAGCTCATCCCGGATCCGGGCGGAGCCGCATTCTACGGCCCCAAGATTTCCGTCCAGGCCAAGGATGCGCTCGGCCGGACCTGGCAGATGTCCACCATCCAGCTGGACTTCAACCTGCCCGAGCGGTTCGAACTCGAGTTCCAGGCCGCCGACGGCACCCGGCAGCGGCCCGTGATGATCCACCGCGCCTTGTTCGGCTCGGTGGAGCGCTTCATGGGCGTGCTCACCGAGCACTACGCCGGTGCCTTCCCCGCCTGGCTGGCACCGGTCCAGGTGGTGGGAATCCCGGTGGCGGAGGCATTCAACGACTACATGTTCGACGTCGTGGACCAGCTCAAAGCGGCCGGTATCCGCGCCGAGGTGGACATCTCCTCGGACCGTTTCCCGAAGAAGATCCGCACGGCCAGCAAGGACAAGATCCCGTTCGTGCTGATCGCCGGCGGGGACGACGCCGAGGCCGGTGCCGTGTCCTTCCGCTTCCGCGACGGCAGCCAGAACAACGGCGTGCCCGTGTCCGAGGCCGTGCAGCGGATCGTCGACGCTGTCCGAAACCGGACCAGCTAGGAAGACGGAAGGGCAGCGCGTGCAGGAAACCACAGGGGCCGGGCCGGAGTATCCGGGCGACCACGCCGTGACGGACGACTTCAGCCTGGCCGGGGTCCCGGACGCTTTCCAGCGCCTGTGGACCCCGCACCGGATGGCGTACATTAAGGGCGGCCAGCACCAGTTCAAGAACCCGGACGACTGCCCGTTCTGCGCCGCGCCCGAGCGGGGCGATGAGGACTCCCTGATCGTCTACCGGGGAAGGACGAGCTACGTGGTGCTGAACCTCTTTCCGTACAACCCGGGCCACCTGCTGGTCTGCCCCTACCGGCACATCCCGGACTACACGGACCTCACGGTCGAGGAAACGGCGGAATTTGCCGAACTGACCCAGACGGCCATGCGGGTGCTGCGCAAAGTCGCCAACCCTTCCGGTTTCAACCTGGGCATGAACCAGGGCGTCACCGGCGGGGCGGGCATCGCCGGCCACCTGCACCAGCACGTGGTGCCGCGCTGGGGCGGTGACGGAAATTTCTTCCCCATCATTGCCCAGACCAAGGCGGTCACGCAGACCCTCGGTGAGGTCCGTCAGCAGGTCGCCGACGCATGGCCGCAGGAAATGCCCGCGCCGCAGGACACAGCCGGGGAGAAGGATGCTTAACAGGCACGCCCGGGGCTTCTTCACCGCCCTGTTTTCCCCGGTTGCCCGCTGGCTGCTGAGGATCGGGGTCTCTCCCGACGCCGTGACCGTGGTCGGCACGCTCGGCGTCGTGATCGGCGCTCTCGTGTTTTACCCGCTCGGGCAGCTCTTCTGGGGGACCGTGTTCATCACGGCGTTCATTTTCTCCGACGTTATTGACGGCATCATGGCCCGGATGCAGCAGCGCGGCGGCCGGTGGGGCAATTTCCTGGACTCCACCCTTGACCGCGTGGCCGACGGCGCCCTGTTCGCCGGCGTCGCCGTCTGGTTCTTCACCGGCGGCGCCAACCCGGCCATCGCCGTCGCCGCCATTCTCTGCCTGGTGCTCGGCATGGTGGTCTCCTATGCGCGGGCCAAGGCCGAGGCCCTGGGCTTCCACGCCAACGTGGGCATCGCCGAGCGCGCCGAGCGCCTCGTGTCCGTGCTGGTGGTCACGGGGCTCACCGGACTGGGCCTGACCCCGGTGGTGCTCTTCGTGACGCTGTGCCTGCTCGCGACAGCGAGCCTGGTGACGGTGATCCAGCGCATCGTGACGGTGCACCGCCAGTCGCTGGCGGAACCCGAAGGTACCGCCACGGAACGTCCCGCCTGACGGCGCCACACGGCACCCCGGCGGCCGCGCCGAATCCCAGTCCCCGCGCGAGATTCGACTGCTGTAACCCGAATTCTGCCGCGCCCCGGCCGGGGGATAGTATTAGCTTTACCGGCCAATGGATCCGGTAATCCGGTGTGTGCGAGACGCGGCATGAACGTGCCGTCCGCGCCCCGGCGAGGTCATCTATCTACCCATAGGGGTTTTTGTGTCTACACCTGATGTAAGCAGCGAAGCCGGCGCGTCCGCGAAGAACGTCACGGGCAGCAGCCGCGTCAAGCGCGGCATGGCTGAGATGCTCAAGGGCGGCGTCATCATGGACGTCGTCAACGCCGAGCAGGCCCGCATCGCCGAAGACGCCGGTGCCGTGGCCGTGATGGCGCTGGAACGCGTTCCGGCCGATATCCGCGCCCAGGGCGGCGTGTCCCGCATGTCCGATCCCGACATGATCGACAAGATCATCGCGTCCGTGTCCGTGCCCGTCATGGCCAAGGCCAGGATGCCCGTCATGGCCAAGGCCAGGAT
>NZ_JBFUAR010000007.1:0-124581 GCF_056406175.1 Arthrobacter sp. P1_D12 | reverse complement strand
GGGGGTCCTCCCGCATTTAACCCGTCATTCAGCCCGGGGTCCCCGCAACACCTGCGGGAGCATCCCGCCACACCCCGCCAAACGTGAGGGAGCGTCGGGGAACAACGCCACAGCCGCCGTCAGCCGCCCCTGGATCAGGGAGCTGCCCGCCGGCCGGCGGCCGCCGACAGAAGTGCCGCAGGAGGTTGTGAGACTTCCCACCGCGGGCCCCCGTTGACCTGGTGCCGTTAGCCGGTGGCGGGTTGCTCGCCTAGAATTGGGGGAGATGTACGGACTTCGAAGCGCTTGATTTCGGGTTGCGTAGGAAACGAAACACGGAACAGAGCGGCTGCGATTGCGCCAGTGGTCAGCTCACAACAGGAGGACCCCAGCATGGCTGAGCACAATGATGGCAACCGCGGCGGCAAGGCCCACGGCAACTCTGGCGGACGCAGTTCCGATGGAGCCCCTTTCCGCGGCACCAGCAACTCTGGCGGCGATCCCCGCGGATTCCGTTCCAGGGAAGACCGTGACCGTAAGCCTTATGGCGATCGTGCTCCGCGTGAGGGCGGGGACCAGCGCGGCTTCGGAAACAGCGAGCGTAGGCCGTACAGTGGCGGCGGTGAGCGTAAGCCTTATGGTGATCGTGCCCCGCGTGAAGGCGGGGGACAGCGCAGCTTTGGTGGCGACAGCCGCCCGTCCTATGGTGACCGCAAGCCGTACAGCGGCGGCGGTGACCGTAAGCCCTATGGTGACCGTGCCCCGCGTGAAGGCGGGGATCAGCGCGGCTTCGGCGGTGGCGGTGAGCGTAAGCCGTATGGTGACCGTGCCCCGCGTGAGGGCGGGGGTCAGCGCAGCTTTGGTGGCGACAGCCGTCCGTCCTATGGTGACCGTAAGCCGTACAGCGGCGGCGACCGTGACCGTAAGCCTTATGGCGATCGTGCTCCGCGTGAAGCTGGGGGTCAGCGCAGCTTTGGTGGCGACAGCCGCCCGTCCTCTGGTGACCGTAAGCCGTACAGCGGCGGCGACCGTGACCGTAAGCCCTATGGTGACCGTGCCCCGCGTGAAGGTGGGGGTCAGCGCAGCTTTGGTGGCGACAGCCGTCCGTCCTATGGTGACCGCAAGCCGTACAGCGGCGGCGACCGTGACCGTAAGCCCTATGGCGATCGTGCCCCGCGTGAGGGCGGAGGACAGCGCAGCTTCGGCGGCGGTGGCGACCGTGACCGCAAGCCGTACAGCAGCGGCGAGAACCGCAAGCCCTTTGGCACCCGCGAGGACCGTCCCGCACGGGGCTTCGACCGTGGCGACTCAGGCCCGCGCCAGTACGGACGCGACCGCCCCGAGGACCGTCCGGTTCGCGTGCCCAATGCCCGCGACCTCCGCAGCGCCAACCGCCCCGACCGGGAGCGTTCACCCCAGATCGACGAGGACGTCACGGGCAAGGAGCTTGACCGTGCCACGCAGCACCAGATCAAGACCCTCGAAGGCACCAGCGCCGAATGGGTGGCCCGCCACCTCGTCATGGCCGGGCGGCTCCTGGACGAGGAACCTGAGCTTGCCTTCCAGCATGCCCTGGCAGCCAGCCGCCGTGGCGGACGCCTCGCGTCCGTCCGCGAAGCTGTCGGCCTGACCGCCTACGCAGCCGGCCACTATGGTGAAGCCCTTCGGGAATTCCGGACCTACCGCCGGATCAGTGGCTCCAACATGCACCTGCCGGTCATGGCCGACTGCGAACGCGGCCTTGGCCGCCCGGACCGTGCACTGGACATGGCCCGGTCCGACGAAGCCAAGGATCTCGACGCCCCCGGCAAGGTGGAACTGGCCATCGTTGCAGCCGGTGCCCGCACCGACCTCGGGCAGCTCGACGCCGCGGTTTCCGAACTGGAAATCCCGCAGCTGGACATCAACCGCGCCTTTTCCTACAGCCCCCGGCTGTTCCGTGCCTATGCTGACGCGCTGACGGCAGCTGGCCGCGCTGCCGAAGCCACCAAATGGCAACGCCAGGCCACTGTGGCAGAAAACGCGCTGGGCCTCGGGGCTGACGAGGAACCCGACATCATCGATCTCGGCTGGGACGAGGAAGAAGAAGCCCGCGAGGAGGAACGGCAGCGCCGCCTCCGGGCGCAGGAGCATGCCGACACGCACGCCGGAACCGAAGAGCGCGCACCGCGTGCCGCAGGTGCCGCTGCCGCGGCAGAGGCCACCGGCGCCGCAGCCGGTGTGGCCGGCTTGAACGCGGGCGATGAGCTCGCCAGCGACGACGCCGAAGCCGACTACTTCGAGTCTGACGACCCCGAGTCCGACCTGGATTCAGTGGAATCCGACGTGCTCGACGAAGCTGATCACGAAGCTGATGACGAAGCGATCGCCGAGTCCGACCTGGAACTGAACGATGACGCGGACCAGGAACTCTCCGCTGACTCAGAGCGGGCCCAGCACGAAAGTGTGGAGGACTAATCGCATGACGGGTACCGCCCTGATCTCCACCTTTGATGCCCTGCTCTCCGATCTTGACGGCGTTGTCTATGCAGGGCCCAACGCCATTCCCGGGGCCGTCGAGTCGCTGCGCCGGCTGGCCGGGGTGGGCGTCGGGCTGGGCTACGTCACCAACAACGCATCCCGTTCCCCGGCACAGGTGGCCCAACACCTGCGCGATCTCGGCGCCCCCGCCGAGGACCACCAGGTGGTGAGTTCCTCGCAGGCGGCGGCAGCGCTGCTGGCGTCGATGCTGCCGGCCGGGGCGCACGTGCTCATCACGGGCAGCGCCGCCCTTGCCCAGGAAATTGAACTGGTCGGCCTGGTTCCCGTCCGCGGCGCGGAGGGAGACCCCGTCGCCGTCGTGCAGGGCTTTAGTCCGGAACTTGGCTGGAAGGACCTCGCCGAGGCGTCGTACGTCGTCGCCGGCGGCGCCCTGTGGGTGGCCACCAACACGGACTGGTCCATTCCCCAGGCGCGTGGAATCGCCCCCGGTAACGGGACGCTCGTGGCCGCCGTGGCAGCCGCGACCGGCAAGAGCCCGATCGTGGCCGGCAAACCCGAAGCCCCACTGTTCCACACTGCCGCCAAGCGGCTGGCGGCGGACCGGCCGCTGGTCGTAGGTGACCGCCTGGACACCGACATCCTGGGCGGCAACAACGCCGGTTTCGCCACCGTCGCTGTGCTGACCGGAGTGGACACAAGGGAATCGATCCTCGCGGCACGCTCTGTGGAGCGTCCCGATTTCCTCATCAATGACCTGACCGGCCTGTACGCGCCATACCCCGCCGTAGAGCACGACGCCGGGCGGTTCCGCAGCGGCACGGCCACGGCGATCGTGCGGGGGCAGTCGGTCCACATCAGCGGCGACCCCGCCGACCTCGATTCGTGGCGAGCCGCCTGTTCGGCCTGGTGGGCCGCAAACCCCGAGACGACCAGCGCACTGGCTCCGGTCCTCGAGTGGTCCGATCACTAGGCTGGACACATGAGCGAGCTACACCAGGGACTGGACCAGGCCCCAGACGAACAGCCGGCTGAGGCGCCGACCCCTGCGGCCGACGTCGCCTGGCCCGAGCTGCCGTCGCAGCAGCTCCCCGCGGAGCTGTCCGGGCACGCCGCACCAGAACACGCGGCACCAGAACATACGGCAGCAGTCCTGGATCCGGCCGTCAATGCTGTCCTGGACCGCCTCGGGGCCGTGCAGCAAATGCCTGTGTCCGGGCACGGCGAAGTCTATGCGGGCATGCATGACGCCCTGCTGGAGGCCCTGAACGAAGACGTGGCCGGACACGCCGGCGTGGCGCGCCGCATCCATGCCGCGGGGAACGGGGGATCGTGAGCCGGCTAGACCAGGCACTCGTCAGCCGGGGGCTCGCCAAGTCCCGGACCCATGCCGCCCGGCTCATTGCCGAGGGCAAGGTGAGCTATGGCGGCGAGGTCCTCGCCAAGGCGTCCCTGCAGGTCCCGGACGACGCAGCGCTGGACGTCACGGCCTCGGCCGAGGACGGCTACGTCAGCCGCGCCGGGCACAAACTGGCCGGCGCGCTGGATGCCTTTCCCGCCGTCGACGTCGCAGGCAAACGGTGCCTCGACGCCGGCGCCTCCACCGGCGGGTTCACGGACGTGCTGCTTCGGCGCGGTGCTGCCCACGTGGTGGCCGTCGACGTGGGGCACGGCCAGCTGGTGCCGGAAATGCGGAATGACTCCAGGGTTTCCGTGCACGAAGGCCTCAACGTCCGCTACATGGCGGCCGCGGAAATCGGCGGACCGGCCGCTCTGACGGTGGCTGACCTGTCCTTCATCTCGCTGACGCTTGTGGTGGCGCCACTCGCGGCCTGCACCCTGCCCGGCGGCGACCTCGTCCTCATGGTCAAGCCACAGTTCGAGATCGGCAAGGACCGGCTGGGCCGGACCGGCGTTGTCACCTCGGAACGCGAACGCCGGCTCGCCGTGGGCAAGGTGGCTGCCGCCGCCGTGGACGCGGGCCTGGTCTTGTCAGGCCTCGCCCAGAGCCCGCTGCCGGGCCAGGACGGCAATGTCGAATACTTCCTGTGGATAAAACGCGCGATGTCGGAAGTCCCGCCTAAGATCGAGGAGCGGGACGCAGCTGTTGCTGCGTTGCTCGGAACAATCTGGCCGAACCACTAGTACCACCAGAAGGCGGAACCTGATGAGCAGGCGTGTCCTGATCCTGGCCCACACAGGGCGCGAGGAGTCCCTCAAGGCTGCCTGGGAAGCCTGTGCGCTGCTGCACGAATCCGGGCTCGTCCCCGTGCTGCAGGAGAACGAGCTCGGGGACATGGTCCGCTTCTTCGGCCGGCTCGACCACCCGGTCGAGGTCCTTCACGACCACGTGAAGCTGCCCGAGGTGGAACTTGTCATGGTGCTCGGCGGGGACGGCACCATCCTCCGGGCTGCCGAACTGGTCCGCGAAGTCGACGTGCCGCTGCTTGGGGTGAACCTTGGCCACGTGGGGTTCCTGGCCGAGAGCGAACGGGCCGACCTCGCCCAGACCGTCGAGTGGATCGCCAGCCGTGACTACACGGTGGAGGAGCGCATGACGATCGACGTCCAGGTCTGGGTCCGCGGCCAGAAGATCTGGCACACCTGGGCCCTGAATGAGGCCGCGATCGAAAAGGGCAACCGGGAACGGATGCTGGAGGTGGTCACCGAAGTCGACGAACGCCCCCTGACCTCATTCGGCTGCGACGGGGTGGTCCTGGCCACGCCCACAGGCTCCACGGCCTACGCGTTTTCCGCCGGCGGTCCCGTGGTGTGGCCCGAAGTCGAGGCCCTCCTGATCGTGCCGATCAGCGCCCATGCCCTCTTCGCGAAGCCGCTCGTGGTTTCGCCGCGGTCCCGGCTCGCCGTCGAGATCCTGAACCGCACCGACGCCCAGGGCGTCCTCTGGTGCGACGGCCGCCGCTCGGTGGATCTGCCGCCCGGCGCCCGCGTCGAAGTGACCCGCTCCGCAACGCCGGTGCGTCTGGCCAGGACGCACCAGACCCCCTTCTCCGGCAGGCTCGTGCGCAAATTCCAGCTCCCCATCCAGGGCTGGCGCGGCCCCGTGCCCCAAACCCGGGCCATCCACACCGGCCCCCTCCCGATCATCCGCACGCCCCGTCCCATGCCGCCGCTTCCCTCGCCGCGCCACGAGGGAACTGCCGACGTGCCCGACCCCTCGACAGATCCCACAACCGAGAAGTGAACCATGCTTGAAGAACTGCGCATCCGCGACCTCGGCGTCATCACCGACGCCACCCTGCCGCTGGGCCCGGGCCTCAGCGTGGTGACCGGTGAAACCGGTGCCGGCAAGACCATGGTGGTGACCGCCGTCGGGCTGCTCCTCGGTGCCAGGTCCGACGCCGGCGCCGTCCGCAGCGGCGCGAAGAGCGCCTCGGCGGAGGCCGTGCTGAAGCTCGACGCCGGCCACGCTGCCGTCGCGCGGTCCAGGGAAGCCGGGGCCGAGGTGGAGGAGTTCGACGGCGGTGTGGAACTCCTGCTGGCCCGCAGCGTCGGGGCCGACGGCCGTAGCCGGGCCTATCTGGGCGGACGCGCCGCGCCGGTGGGGGTGCTGGCCGAAATCGGCGAAACCCTCGTGGTGGTGCACGGACAGTCGGACCAGATCCGGCTCAAGAGCCCGGTGGCGCAACGCGGAGCCCTGGACAAATTCGCCGGCGAGAGCCTTGCCGGCGCGCTTGCCGCCTATCAGGACCTCTACGCGCACTGGCATGCCAGCCAGGGCGAGCTGGACTCCTTGCGCAGTGCCGCGCGTGAACGCCTCCGCGAGGCCGAGTCGCTGCACGTAGCCCTGGCCGAGATCGACGCCGTGGACCCGCAGCCGGGGGAGGACGAGGCCCTCAAGGCCGAGGCCGTGAAACTGGCCAACGTCGAGGAATTGCGGATCGCGGCCAGCACCGCCCACCAGGCGCTCATCGCAGAGGACTTCGGTGAAGAAGCCGACGCGACCACCCTCGTGGACGCTGCCAAACGCACCCTGGAGCACGTTGCCGAACACGACGGGGAGCTGGGCTCCGCCGCGGCACGCCTGGCCGAGGTCGGTTTCCTGCTCAACGACATCGCCGCTGAACTCGCCAGCTACCAGGCCGCCCTTGACACGGAGGGCCCGGAACGGCTCGCCGAAATCGAGGACCGCCGGGCGGCGCTGGCCAAGCTGGTCCGCAAGTACGCGCCGAGCATTGACGAGGTGCTGGTCTGGGCGGAGGCCGCCCGGGCCCGGCACGAGGAACTCCAGGACGACTCCACCCGGATCGAAGCGCTGGACGCCGAGGTCGCCCGGGCCGAATCCGAGCTCCGGAAGAAGGCCGCCGGGATCAGCAAGGCCCGCACCAAGGCCGCCAAGGACCTCTCCGCGCGGGTCAGCGCGGAGCTCACGGCGCTGGCCATGGCCGATGCCACCCTGGTCATCAATGTGGAGCCCGCAGGCCAGCTCGGACCGTTCGGGGCCGACGAGATCTCCTTCCTGCTTCAGCCGCACTCCGGCGCGCCGACCCGGCCGCTGGGCAAAGGCGCCTCGGGCGGTGAACTCTCCCGCGTCATGCTCGCCATTGAGGTGGTGCTTGCCGCCGTCGATCCCGTCCCGACGTTTGTCTTCGACGAGGTCGACGCCGGCGTAGGCGGCCGTGCCGCCGTCGAGATCGGGCGCCGGCTGGCGATGCTGGCCCAGCACGTCCAGGTCCTCGTGGTGACCCACCTGCCGCAGGTGGCCGCGTTCGCGAACCAGCACATCAGGGTCACCAAGACCTCCGTGCGGGGTGCTGACGGGGCTACCTCCACCGGCTTCACCTCCAGCGACGTGCAGCTGCTGGACGAGGCCGAGCGGGTCCGCGAACTGGCCCGCATGCTGGCCGGCCAGGAGGACTCCGAATCGGCCCAGGCCCACGCCCAGGAGCTGCTGGACGACGCCAAACTCCTCCCGCAAAGCTAGGCGGGCCCGAAAGGACCTCCGCAGGGACTCCCGCGGGGACCGCTGCCAGGACAACAATCACATCGGGATCCCGCCAAGGAACCCGTGGAAGGCCGAATTGATGATAAGCTCAAACCCCGTGGTGCAGCGATCAAACTCTCGTGTAAATTCCCGGTTTCCGGGCTCGTCCAAGACGACCAAACACATCTTCGTCACCGGTGGTGTAGCGTCCTCGCTCGGTAAGGGACTGACGGCTTCGAGCCTCGGCCACCTCCTGCGGGCACGCGGTCTGTCTGTAACAATGCAAAAGCTCGATCCTTATCTGAACGTGGATCCGGGCACGATGAACCCCTTCCAGCACGGCGAAGTCTTCGTCACTGACGACGGCGCCGAGACGGACCTGGACATCGGCCACTATGAGCGCTTCCTCGATGAAAACCTCGAAGGATCGGCCAACGTCACAACCGGCCAGGTCTACTCGACCGTCATCGCGAAGGAACGCCGCGGCGAATACCTCGGCGACACCGTCCAGGTCATCCCGCACATCACCGATGAGATCAAGCGGCGCATGCGGCTTCCCGCCGAGGGCAAGAACGCCCCCGACGTCATCATCACCGAAATCGGCGGCACGGTGGGCGACATCGAGTCCCAGCCGTTCCTCGAATCCGCCCGCCAGGTCCGCCAGGACATCGGCCGCGGAAATGTGTTCTTCCTCCACGTGTCCCTCGTGCCGTACATCGGCCCGTCGCAGGAGCTGAAGACCAAGCCGACGCAGCACTCCGTTGCCGCGCTGCGCTCCATCGGCATCCAGCCCGAGGCAATCGTGATCCGGTCCGACCGCGAAGTCCCGCAGCCGATGCGCGACAAGATCGGCCGCATGTGCGACGTCGACATCGACGCCGTGATCGGCTGCCCGGACGCACCGAGCATCTACGACATCCCGAAGACCCTGCACTCCCAGGGCCTGGATTCGTATATCGTCCGCGCCCTGGACCTGCCGTTCAAGGATGTGGACTGGACCAGCTGGGACAAGCTGCTCGACGCCGTCCACAACCCGAAGCACGAAGTTGAAATCGCGCTCGTGGGCAAGTACATCGACCTGCCGGACGCCTACCTGTCCGTCACGGAGGCCCTGCGCGCCGGCGGCTTCGCCAACGACACCAAGGTCAAGATCCGCTGGGTCCCCTCGGACGAATGCGAAACCCGCGAGGGTGCCGTGCAGTCCCTGGCCGGCGTCGACGCCATCTGCGTTCCGGGCGGCTTCGGCATCCGCGGCCTGGAAGGCAAACTCGGCGCCCTGAAGTACGCCCGCGAAACCAAGCTCCCGGTCCTGGGCCTGTGCCTGGGCCTGCAGTGCATGGTGATCGAGTACGCCCGCAACGTAGTCGGCCTCGAGGGAGCGTCCTCGTCCGAGTTCGAGCCGGACTCCAAGTACCCCGTCATCGCCACGATGGAAGAGCAGCTGGACATCGTTGACGGCAAGGGCGACCTCGGCGGCACCATGCGCCTGGGCCTGTACGAGGCCAAGCTCGACGAAGGCTCCGTCGTCGCCGAGACCTACGGCGCCACCAAGGTCAGCGAACGGCACCGCCACCGCTACGAGGTCAACAACAAGTACCGCGATCAGATCGCCGCCAAGGGCCTGTCGTTCTCCGGAACGTCGCCCGACGGCAAGCTGGTCGAGTTCGTGGAACTTCCCCGCGACGTCCACCCGTACTACGTGGCCACGCAGGCGCACCCCGAGCTCAGCTCGCGGCCCACGCGCCCGCACCCGCTGTTCGCGGGCCTGATTGAGGCTGCCCTTGGCCACCAGCGGGCCGGCGACGCCGCGCCCGCTGCCAGCAGCAGCCCGAGTGCAAAGGCCGATGCCCCGGCACCTGCGCCCAAGCCCTCGTCGGCAGCAGTGTCCAAGTAATTTCCAACTGAATCAAAGGACGGCGCGATGCCCGGTATGTCTGAGACCCCCAATGCTGCACGGCAGGTTTCGGATGAGCCGAGCCCGCGCCGTCTTTTGTCGTCCCGGAAGGTGTACGAGGGCAGGATCTGGGACGTCGTCAGCGACAGTTTCCAGCTCAACGACGACGGCGACACCCTGGTCCGGGACTATATCGACCATCCCGGCGCGGTGGCGGTTCTCCCGATGAACGACGACGGCGACGTGCTGCTGCTCCGGCAGTACCGGCACCCGGTCGGCATGGATCTCTGGGAGATCCCGGCCGGGCTGCTGGACGTCGAAGGGGAGGACTTCGTCGTCGGGGCCGCCCGCGAACTGGCCGAGGAAGCGGACCTCGTCGCGGACCGCTGGAACGTGCTGGCGGACTTCTTCAACTCCCCGGGCTCCTCCAGCGAGGCCATCCGCATCTACCTGGCCCGCGGCCTGAGTGAGGTGCCGGGACATGAGCGGCACGTCCGCACAGACGAGGAAGCCGAAATCGAACTGCGCTGGACCCCGCTGGACGAGGCCGTCCAGGCGGTCCTTGACGGCCGCCTCCACAACCCGTCCGCCGTCGTCGGCGTCCTGGCTGCTGCCGCCGCCCGCGCGGGCAACTTCGAAAGCCTCCGCCCGGCCGACGCGCCCTGGCCCGCCCATCCCAGCCAGCGCTAGTGGAACCGCTGATCGCCGAACCGCCGGCCCCGGCGCAACGTCCGGCCCCGGCGCAGCCAGCCGCTCCTGAGCGCCCGCCCGCCAGGGCGTTGACGGCGATCGACCGCGCAATCACTGACTACCTGCAGCACATGGGCGTGGAGCGGGGCCTCGCGGCCAACACCCTCTCCGCCTACCGGCGGGACCTGGCCCGCTACGCCAGGCATCTGGCCCACGCGGGCCGGGAACGCCCCGCGGAGATCACCCGGCACGACGTCACAGCCTTCGTTCAGGCGCTCTCCGACGGGTCCGACGGCGGCTCGGCCCTGGGCATCCGCTCGGCGGCCCGGACGGTGGTGGCTGTGCGCGGGCTCCACAAGTTCTGGGCCCTCGAAGGCATCACGTCCACCGACCCGGCCAGCGACGTCCACCCGCCCATGCCCGGCAAGCGGCTGCCCAAGGCCATCAGCGTCGACGAGGTCACCCGGATCCTCGAGGCGGCCGGCACGGACACGGCAACCGGCCTGCGCGACCGCGCGCTGCTCGAATTCCTCTATTCCACCGGTGCCCGCATCAGCGAAGCCGTGGGCCTGGACGTTGACGACATTTCCCTGCATACCTCCGGCGGGTCCGATGCCGGCGACGGGCCCGCGATCGTCAGGCTCTTCGGCAAGGGCTCCAAGGAACGCCTCGTCCCGCTCGGATCCTATGGGGCACGAGCCCTGGACGCCTACCTCGTCCGCGGCCGGCCCCTGCTGGCCGCCAAGGGCAAGGGCACCCCTGCCCTGTTCCTCAACGCCCGCGGCGGCAGGATCAGCCGGCAAAGCGCCTGGACCATTCTGAAGGCGGCGGCGGACAAGGCCCACATCACCAAGGACGTTTCGCCGCACACTCTGCGGCACTCCTTCGCCACCCACCTGCTGGAGGGCGGCGCTGACGTCCGGGTGGTGCAGGAACTGCTGGGGCACGCTTCGGTGACCACCACGCAGGTCTACACCCAGGTGACGGCCGATACGCTGCGGGAGATCTACGCCGCCGCGCACCCGCGCGCCCTGGGCTAAGGCAC
Source organism: Arthrobacter sp. P1_D12 (assembly GCF_056406175.1). Classification (NCBI taxonomy): domain Bacteria; kingdom Bacillati; phylum Actinomycetota; class Actinomycetes; order Micrococcales; family Micrococcaceae; genus Arthrobacter; species Arthrobacter sp. P1_D12. The sequence continues at coordinate 113,550 of NZ_JBFUAR010000007.1, read as the reverse complement.
AGTCCGCCGGGTCCCCGCACCGCGCCGGTTCCGGCAAACTTTTTTGCGGCCCTGTGTAAGAAAATGCCGTTCACTGGACACTTACACATCAAGAAGAAGTCATCGATGTCCGGGGGAACCACCATGTTGGCTGCCAAAGAGCAAGCGTTCATTGATCTGCACACCCAGCACTCCGCGCGGGTCTATCGCTACATTGCCTGCCGTATCAGTGACGGACACCGCGCCGAGGAACTGGCCGCGGACGTCTTCAGAATTGCCTGGGAGAAGGAGCTGGCGGAACCGCCCGGCATTGGCTGGCTGTTGGCAACGGCCCGGAATGTGGTCGGCAATGAGTATAAGGGCCGCCGTCGCCGCCAGGAACTAGTCGAAAGGCTGAAAGACGATGTCCGCAGCCAAGCCCCCGAGTCAAACGATGAAGAACGAGCCGCAGTGGCAGAGGTGCTGGTGCAGCTCAGGGAGCGGGACCGCGAAGTCCTCATGCTCTCCTACTGGGACGAGCTGACCATCGCTGAACTGGCGCAGACGCTGCGATGTTCTTCATCCGCCGCTGCGGTTCGCCTCCACCGGGCACGCCGGGCGTTCGCGAAAGCTGCCCCCTCACATCTCATGACCGAACGGAAGGACTAGCCATGGACCGCATCGAACAGCTCATGAGGGATGCAAAACCTCGGGTGGGAGCGCCGGGAGCAGAGTCCGGAAGCGACCCTGCCCGCTCAATCGTATTTTCCACGGATCCGAATGTCGTCCTTTTGACAGGGCGCACTCCGGCACGACGCAATGCCGTGCGGGCTGCGGCCGCGACTGTACTGGCCGCTGCAGCCATCGTTGGCGCGGTGGTTGTCGGCGGCAATCTGATGCCGACAGCACCCGGGCCAGCCCAGACGGGCATCCCGGCCCCGACTGTCTCAGCCATCCCATCGCCGTCGTCCCCAACCCCGTCCACTGCCGCCCCCACGAAAGCGAGTCCTGCCGCTTTGAGCACCGGCGGGGTCGCATGCACCCCGGCCAACATTGACCAGCAGCGCAATGACCAGCAGCGCGCGATCATCCCGATTGCCCCCGCCGAACAGGGCTACTACACGGTGCTGGGCTGCGCCGGCGGATGGCTCGCCTACTCCATTTCCGGTGACGGGATCCGGGCACTCCAGCTCGATGGCGGCAACGCCTGGTTCAAGATCGCCAAACTGCAGAACGGCCGATTCCTCTGCGATGTCCGGCAGGAGTGGTCCAGCGTCTTCAACTGGGAGTTCCAAGCCACGAACAACCAGGGCCTCACGCCGCAGCAGGCCATGGACAAAGAATTCGCGGATAAGGGGATACCAGTTGAACTGAGGCCGGAGCTTGTCGGCGACGGCCCGGCCGCGGGATAGCGCCGGCAGCCTGCGGCAGCTATAGGGTTGAGCACATGAAGCTCACGCCAGTCACTCTCTGCTTCCCGCTCCGTGATGCGGAGAGCGGCACGGAGGTGCTGCTGGGCATGAAAAGGACCGGCTTTGGCATCGGCAAAATCGTGGGAATCGGCGGCCACGTGGAGCCGGGGGAGAGCGACGCCGAGGCCGTGGTCCGCGAGGTCTGGGAAGAAGCCGGGATCATAGTGCTCCAAGAGGACCTGGCCCACGCCGGCGTTGTCGAGTTCATCTTTCCGGCCCGGCCTGACTGGAACATGTCGTGCCGGCTCTTCACCACCCGGCGGTGGCACGGCGAACCCGCCGAGAGCCCGGAAATCACGCCCGAATGGTTCGACTCCGCGGCGCTGCCGCTGGAGCGGATGTGGCAGGATGCGGGGCACTGGCTGCCTCCGGCGCTGGCAGGCGAAACGATCGACGTCGTCGTGGTCCTCAACGAGGACAACGAGACTGTCGCGTCGGTCCGGATCCCGCGACGCTGAAGTCCGCGGCAACCGCGCCGCAGAATTACGCGACTCGAAATCGGGGTGCCGGGGAATGCCGCGGCTTGGCCGGTAGCCTAGGGTTCGAACATTGCGCCGAGATGAGCCACGCACTTGCGTCCCACACTGGCCAGCGGCACACGGAATATTTTGGGGGCACGGCATGAACTCGAACAATCATGACCTTCCGGTTGGGGATCGTAGGGACGGCGAGCCGTCCCGGGGCACCGGGGCACGCCGGCGCTGGCCGTGGGCGGCCGCCGTCGTTGCCCTCGCCGTGGCGGCCGTCGCCGGTGGCGTCGCGGTGGCTGGAACCATGCGGTCCGCGGACCCGGCCCCCGTGGCGGCCTCGACGGCCGCAACGACGGCACCGACACCGTTCGCTGCCCTCACGACGACGACGACGACGCCGCCGTCGTCGATCGGTGCGACGCCGGCGCCCTCGGCGCCCTCGGCGCCCTCGTCGTCCGCAACGTCCGATCCGGCAACCGCGGCACCTTCTGCCGGGGCCTGGCGGACCTTCACCAGCGCCGATTCAAAGGTCAGTTTCGACTACCCGGCCTCCTGGCGTGTCTCCGATGCCGCCAGGGGTTCCGGTGGGGTTGATGTTGACGTCGCGAATGAGGCCGCTGTGGTGGTGGCGTCCCTGCACGTCGGACCGTCGGGTGGACTCGGCGGCGCGTGCCAGGGCGCCGTTCCCTTCACGGTGCTCGATTCGGTCGAAGTGAATCTCCCGCACCAGCCCGCTAAGGGTTCGGTCACGCCGAGGTTTGCCTTTCGGGCACTCCAGGGACCGGACCGCGTTACGGCATCTTTCGGACTAACCGATACCCCGGCCGGGCAGAACGGCACCACTTGCATGTTCTACAACGTCGTCACCGGGCCGCCCGAGTGGCCGCTGTTCTCGTTCGCCGACGCTTTCGAAGTTCGGCCTGGGGACACGGAGGACGATCCCATGCGCAAGGGAGCCAAGACGTTCCCCTCGTTGGACGCAGCCCGGGCGTACATGCAGACCCCGGAGTACCTGAACGCGAAGCGCATGCTCACCTCGCTGAAGATCCACGAGGCCTAGCAGGTTCCGCCCAGACAGCAGACAGCAGACAGCAAACAGCACGGGCCGGCCACCTACGAATAGGTGGCCGGTCCGTGCCGGCTGTCCGGTCCCGCGCGTCCCGCAGGAAGCCCTGCTACGCCAGGTGCCGTTCCTCGACGCCGTTGTACTCGCTCAGGGGGCGGATCAGGGAGTTCGAATCCAGCTGCTCCATGATGTGCGCCGTCCAGCCCGTGATGCGGCTGGCGACGAACAGCGGAGTGAACGTGGCCGTGTCGAAGCCCATGAGGTGGTACGTGGGTCCAGTCGGATAGTCGAGGTTCGGCTTGATCCCCTTCGCCTCGTCCATCGCCGTCTCGAGCCCGTTGTAGAGGCCCAGCAGCTCCGGCCGGCCATAGTGCGCAATCATCTTGTCCAGCGCCGACTTCATGGTGGGCACCCGGGAGTCGCCATGCTTGTAGACGCGGTGGCCGAAGCCCATGACCTTCTTCTTGTGGGCCAGGGCGTCCTCCATCCAGGCCTTGGCCCGGACGTGGGCGTCCTCCAGGGACTCCTCGGGCCGGATGCCGATCTCGTCAAAGGTGTGCATGACGGCCTCGTTGGCACCGCCGTGCAGCGAACCCTTGAGGGCCCCGATGGCGCCGGTCACGGCAGAGTGCAGGTCCGAGAGCGTGGAGGTGATGACCCGGGCCGTGAAGGTCGAGGCATTGAAGGAGTGCTCGGCGTACAAAATCATGGAGACATTGAACGCGTCGACTACTTCGGGGACGGGTTCCTCACCAAACGTCATCCAGAGGAAGTTGGCGTCGTAGCCCAGATCCTCGCGGGGTTCCACCACGTCCTGGCCGTGCCGGCGCCGCTGGTCGTAGGCCACCACTGCAGGCATCGCGGCGAACAGATCGATGGCCTTGGCCAGGTTGGCTTCGCGCGAGGCGTCCTCGGCGAGGGGGTGCCGGGCCCCCAACACCGACGTGGCAGTCCGGCAGACATCCATGGGGTGCGCAGTGGTGGGCAGCGCGTCAATCACCTGTTTGACGACCGGATCCAGGGCACGTCCGGCGCGTTCCCGGGCGGTGAACTCTGCCAGCTGCTCCGCATCGGGCAGCTCGCCGTTCCAGAGCAGGTACGCGACTTCCTCGAAGCTGCACTTGGCAGCCAGTTCCTGGACGGGGTAGCCGCGGTACAGCAGCGAGTTCGTGTCCGGGTTGACCTTGGAAACCGCGGTGTAGTCCACCACGACGCCGGCGAGGCCCTTCTTAATGTCCTGTTCAGCCATGCTGAAACTCCTTTGTTCCTAACGCCTGTATACCGGCACGTGCCGGAGGTTCTATGCGGGGCTTACTTACCGGGGATCTGGAAATTAAAGACTCCGGTATCAAAACGGTTGTAAGCCTCGTAATCAACGAGATCGTACAAACGCGCACGGGTCAGCATGCTTCCAACCTGTGCCTCCTGGGTTCCGTCGGCCTTAATCGATTCCAGAGTACGCTCCGCAGCGCCCATGGCACTACGGAGCAGCGTCACCGGATAAATGACCATATTGACGCCGACGCCGGCCAGCTCCTCCACGGTGAACAAGGCACTCTGGCCGAATTCGGTCATGTTGGCCAGGATCGGGACATCAACGGCATCGCGGATGGCCTGGAATTCGGCCAGGTCCTTCATCGCCTCCGGGAAGATCGCGTCCGCACCGGCCTCCACTAGCGCTTTGGCGCGCTCCTGGGCGGCCTCGAGCCCGTCCGTGGCGCGGATGTCGGTCCGGGCCATGATCAGGAAGTTCGGGTCGCGGCGGGCATCGGCCGCGGCCCGGATCCGCTTGGTGGCGGTCTCCAGATCCACGACGTTCTTCCCGTCGAGGTGGCCGCAGCGCTTGGGGTTGAACTGGTCCTCGATGTGGCAGCCGGCCAGGCCGGCGTTCTCGAGCTCCTGGACCGACCGGGCCACGTTCATGGGCTCACCGAAGCCGGTGTCGGCGTCGACGATCGCCGGCAGGTCCGTCATCCGGGCGATCTGCCCGGCGCGGGTGGCCACCTCCGTGAGCGTGGTCAGCCCGATGTCCGGCAGGCCCAGGTCATTGGCGAGGACGGCGCCGGAAATGTACACCCCGGCGAAGCCCTTCTCCTCGATCAGCCGCGCCGAGAGCGGGTTGAACGCGCCGGGGAACTGGGCGATGGTGCCGGAGGCGAGGATTTCGCGGAACCGGATCCGCTTCTGCTCCGGTGTGACCTTCGAATACAACATTAGAAGAGTCCCTTCGGGGCGCCGGCGAGGTCGATCACGCCGTCGGCGGCCTGGATGTTCAGCTGGTCCAGCTCGCCGGCGGCGAGCTCGGGGAGCCGGGCGGCGGCGGCGAGGAAGCGCTCGATCTCCTCATCGGCCACCAGGCCGGCGGCGAGGATGCGGAACTTGTTGACGTACTGCTCCCGGGCGAAGGGCCGGGCGCCCAGCGGGTGGGCATCGGCGACCGCGATGTCATCGGTGATGACCGTGCCGTCCTTGAGCGTGATCTCCACGGTGCCGCCGAAGGCCTTCTCGGCGATGTCCAGGGAGTGGTAGCGGCGGGTCCATTCCGGGTCCTCGACCGTGCTGACCTTGTGCCAGAGTTCCACGGTGTCGGGGCGGGCAGCGCGTTCCGGGGCGTAGGAGTCCACGTGGTGCCAGGTGCCGTCCTGCAGGGCGACGGTGAAAATGTACGGGATCGAGTGGTCCAGCGTCTCGCGGCTGGCCGTGGGATCATACTTCTGCGGGTCGTTGGCGCCGGAGCCGATCACGTAGTGGGTGTGGTGGCTGGTCTTGATCAGCACGGATTCGACGTTGGCCGGGTCCGTGACCTCGGGGTGTTCGCCGTTGAGCTTGCGGGCGAGGTCGATCCACGCCTGGGCCTGGTATTCGGCCGAGTGTTCCTTGGTGTACGTGTCCATGATGGCCCGCTTGGCCTCGCCGGCCTCCGGCAGCGGCACGGTGTAGGAGGCGTCCGGGCCGTCCAGCATCCAGGCGATCACGCCGTCTTCGCCCTCGTAGATCGGCACGGGGGAGGTCTGGCCGCGCATCGCACGGTCCGCGGATTCGACGGCCATCTTGCCGGCGAACGCGGGGGCGTGCGCCTTCCAGGTGGAGATTTCGCCCTTGCGGGACTGCCGGGTGGCGGTGGTGGTGTGCAGCGCCTGGCCGACCGACTGGAAGATGGTCTCGACGTCGAGGCCCAGCAGGGTGCCGATGCCGGCGGCGGCGGACGGGCCGAGGTGGGCCACGTGGTCGATCTTGTGCTTGTGCAGGCAGATGGCCTTGACCAGGTTGACCTGGATCTCGTAGCCGGTGGCGATGCCGCGGACCAGGTCCCGGCCGCTGGAACCTACGTGCTGGGCGACGGCCAGGACCGGGGGGATGTTGTCACCCGGGTGCGAGTAGTCCGCGGCCAGGAAGGTGTCGTGGTAGTCGAGTTCACGGACCGCGACGCCGTTGGCCCAGGCGGCCCATTCGGGGGAGACGCGTTCCTCGATGCCGAAGACCTTGGCGCCCTTGCCGCCGGTGCTGGGGCCGTGGGTGAGGGCCTGGGCCCGGGCCGCGACGATCGGGGCGCGGTTCAGCGACGCGACCGCCACCGAGGCGTTGTCGATGATCCGGTTGATCACCATGTCGGTGACCTCATCGGTGACCTCCACGGGATCCGCGGCGACCTTGGCGATCTTGTAGGCCAGTTGGTCCTCGCGGCCCAGGTTTTCCTCGCTCTTGTAAACGCGGACGTGGTGTTCCTTAACCATGGTGCTCCCTTTGCTGAGGTGTATGGGTGGCTTTGACGTGCGAAAGACTGCGGTGCAGGTGAAGCGTGGTGGCGGCCTCGGCCAGGCGCGGGTTGCCGGCGGCGATCGCCTCGGCGATGGCAGCGTGCTCGGCGGCCGCGGCAGTGAGCCGGGCGGCGTCATCGGCGGCCAGGCGGCGGACGCGCACGAGGTGGACGCGGAGGCTGCGCATGGCCTGGACGAGGTAGGCGTTGGAGATGGCGGCGTCGATGGCCGCGTCCAGCCGTCCGACCAGCCCGTAGTAGTCGTGCAGGGCCGGATCCTGTCCGCCGATCAGTTCCGGGGCCCGGAGCAGTTCGCGCCGCAACGCATCGAAGGTTGCGGGGTCGCCGCGCTCGGCCGCCAGGGCGGCGGCCCTGCCCTCGAGGGTTTCGCGCAGTTCGAACAGTTCGTCGATGTCGTCCAGGGAAATGTCGGTGACGACGACGCCGCGCCCGCCCGCCGTCGTCGTCAGCCCTTCGGCCGTGAGCCGGCTCAGGGCCTCCCGCAGCGGGGTGCGGGAGATGCCGAGGCGCGCCGACTGTTCCACCTCCGCGAGCACGGTTCCGGGCAGGAGGCGCCATTCGATGATGTCGTCGCGCAGGGCCGCATAGGCCTTGTCGCTGGCGCGCATCGTGCCTCCTTCGGTGGCGGCTCTGTCGGGGTGGAACATCATCAGTGTATACAAGCAACGGCCCTTTGCCCAGCAATTGCCGCATGCGACAAGGAAATAGCCGAGCTGTGTATACATGACCCTTGTATCGCCGGTACGCCCCGGCTTACCATGGCTGCATCACAACGTCGTGGACAGGATGTACGTCATGGTCACCAAGAGCTACCGGGCCGCCTACGAACGGAGCCTGGAACATCCCGCAGAATTCTGGCTGGACGCAGCGGAAGGGATCTCCTGGCAGACGCCCCCGCGGCGGGCCCTCGACGCGGGCCGGGCACCGCTCTACGACTGGTTTCCGGACGGGGTCCTGAACACGTCGTACAACGCCCTCGACCGGCACGTCGCCCAGGGCAGGGGTGAGCAGGACGCCCTGGTCTACGACTCCGCGATGTTGGGCATCCGGCAGAGTTATACCTATGCGGAACTGACGGACCTCGTGGCCCGGTTCGCCGGTGTCCTGCGCCGCAGCGGCGTCGGCAAGGGCGACCGCGTGGTGATTTACATGCCGATGATCCCCGAGGCCGTGATCGCGATGCTGGCCACCGCGCGGCTCGGCGCCGTGCACTCGGTCGTCTTCGGCGGGTTTGCCCCCAAGGAACTTGCCGCCCGCATCCGCGATGCAGCCCCCGCGGCGGTGGTGACGGCGTCCGGCGGCATCGAGCCGTCGCGCCGGATTGAGTACCTGCCCGCCGTCGCCGAGGCCCTCAGTATCGCCGGCGCCGCCGGAACCCCGGTGCTGGTCAAGGCCAGGGACGGCTTCGTCTCGACGGTGGCCTCCATGGCGGCCGAGCACCCCGGATGGCTCGACTGGGACACCGAGATGGCCTCCGCGGAGGCGGCCGCGCCGGTGGACGTCAAGGCGACGGACCCGCTGTACATCCTCTACACCTCGGGCACCACCGGCTCGCCCAAGGGCGTGGTGCGGGACAACGGCGGCCACGCCGTGGCCCTGAAATGGACCATGGAAAACCTCTACGACGTCGGCCCCGGCGACGTCATGTGGACCGCCAAGGATGTGGGCTGGGTGGTGGGCCACTCCTACATCGTCTATGGGCCGCTGCTGGCCGGCGCCACCACGGTGCTGTACGAAGGCAAGCCGGTGGGGACGCCCGACGCCGGCGCGTTCTGGCGGGTCATCCAGGACCACAAGGTCAACGTGCTGTTCACCGCGCCCACCGCGCTGCGGGCCATCCGCAAGGCCGACCCTGAGGGCCGGTTCCTGGACAAGTACGACATTGCCAGCCTGCGGACGCTGTTCGCGGCCGGCGAGCGGCTGGACACCGATACCTTCCACTGGGCCTCCCGGGTGCTCGGTGTTCCGGTGGTCGACCACTGGTGGCAGACGGAGACGGGCTGGGCCATCTGCGCCAACCCCCGCGGCCTCGGCGGACTGCCGATCAAGGCCGGGTCGCCGAGCGTCCCGATGCCCGGCTTCCGGCTCAACGTCGTCGACGGCGCGGGCGGGGACGTCGAGGCCGGCACGGAAGGCAACATCGTCCTGGGCCTGCCGCTGCCGCCTGGCACCCTGACCACGCTCTGGCGCAACGACGACCGCTACATCTCCTCCTACCTCCAGGCGTTTGAGGGCTACTACGCCACCGGTGACTCGGGCTACCGGGACGAGGACGGCTACGTCTTCGTCATGGGCCGCACGGATGACATCATCAACGTCGCCGGACACCGGCTCTCCACCGGCGCCATGGAACAGGTGATCGGCCAGCACCCGGCAGTTGCCGAATGCGCCGTGATCGGCCTCGCCGACCCGCTCAAGGGCCAGCGGCCCAGCGGCTACGTGGTCCTCAAGTCCGGGGTGGACGTGCCCGAGTACGTCCTGGTCAAGGACCTGATCGCCCTGGTCCGGCGCGACATCGGGGCCGTGGCGGACTTCAAGCACGTCACCGTGGTGGACGCCCTGCCGAAGACCCGTTCGGGAAAGATCCTGCGCAAGACCATGCGCCAGATCGCCGACGGCGAGACCTACGTGGTGCCCTCCACGATCGAGGACGCCGGCGTGATCGACGCGCTGCTCGACACCCTGCGCCCCGGCCCTGCGGAGTGACCGGAGCAGCCTTGTGGTCTAGTGATAGTCGCCGGCCCGTTCGCGGGCGATTTCCAACAGGGTGGAGTGGAAAGCCACCTCGGCCGGGGCATAGACCTTATCCTCCCGCTGAGCCAGCAGTATCCTCCGCAGCGGGGCAGCGGAACCCAGGCTCAGCACCTTCACGTCGGGATGCTGAAGTGCCACGGCGGTCTTGGGCACCATGGCCACGCCCATTCCAACGCTGACCATGGCCTGGGCCTCCTGGTAGTCGTTGGCCAGGAAGGCAATCTCCGGTTCGAATCCGGCGTCGTGAGCGGAACGCTGCAGCACCTCCACGACGGGGTGGGCCTCGGCGCGCACGATCCAGGACTCGTTGCGCAGGTCTTCCATGCGTACCTGCTCCCGGTCGGCGAGTGGATGGCTGCGGGCCACCAGGATAACGGTGCTCTCCCGGAAGACCTCGGTTACGCGGATGGAATCGTCCCGGAACGGATTCCAGGGGTAATCCCAGAGCAGGCACAGACCCGTGACCCCGGACTGCAGATCTGCGACGAGTTCATCGAAGCGGGCGCTGCGCAAAGAGAGGCTGATGGCCGGGTAGCGCTTTTTAAAGGTCCTGATGACGATGGGCAGGAAGGATCCGGCCAGGGTTGGGAATGTACCCACGGTCAGGGAACCGCGTCTGAGGCCGGCAATCTGGCCAAGGTCGGACCGGGCTGCCTGCATCTGCCAGACGATCTTGCGGGCGTGGCCGGCCAGAACCTGGCCGGCCTCGGTGGGCACCACCCCGCGGGAACGACGGGTGAGCAGAGGCTGCCCCACTTCCTGTTCGAGCTTGCGCAGCTGCTGGGAGACGGCCGAGGGCGTGAACATCATCAACTCGGCCGCGGCGGTGATCGAGCCCTGCTCCACCACCTCCAGCAGAAGCGCCAGCCGCCTTATGTCGAACAAATCCTGACCTTCGTCCTTAAGCAACGCTTCACCCTTCTTCGCCTTTGGTTCATTCCCTGCCGGGACGAGGCCTCCCTTGAGGACTTCGAGCACTATTCCTGGCAATGGACGCTTTGCAGCTGGGGAATAATCCTCCAGCGCTCTATGAGTTAAGCAATCCTACATCCCCCTGAAAAAATCCAACATTGTCTAAAATTGTGATCTGGCTCAATCTCTTTTCAGGTCCTCATTCAAGTCTGAGGCACGAGGAGAAGCGGGAAACACCATGAAGATCGAAGCCCAATGGATGCGCGGAGGCACCAGCAAGTGCTGGGTGTTCGAAGCGGAGCATCTTCAGGCGGCCGGCACCAGCCTCGATGTGCTGCTGCCGCGGCTGTTCGGCAGCCCGGACCCGCGCCAGATCGACGGCGTCGGCGGCGCCACCTCGACCACCAGCAAGGCCGTGATTCTGCACCGGCCCGTCAGCGGCGACGTCGACGTTGAGTACACCTTTGCCCAGGTGGGTGTCGAAGAGGCCGCGGTGGACTGGGGCAGCAACTGCGGGAACGGCTCGGCGGTGGTGGGTCTGTACGCCATCGAGAAGGGCTGGGTGCTCCCCAATGGAGACGTCACGCGGATCGTCACCCGCAACACCAACACCAACCAAATCATCGTCCAGCGCGTGGCCACCCCTGCCGGAGCCCTGGCCTCCGTTCCGGACGCCCGGATGCCAGGCGTACCCTTCCCCGGCTACGCTGTGAGGCTCGGCTTCCAGGACCCTGCCGGCAGGACCACCGGTGCGCTGCTGCCCACCGGAGCGGCCACTGACACCCTCACCGCCGGCGGAACCTGCTGGACCGTGTCGATGGTCGACGCCGGAGCGCCCGTGGTGATCGTCAACGCCGAAGAGCTGGGCCTGGACCCGGCCAGGTACGACAGCTGGCGCGCCGGAGTGGAGCTGCAGCTGGATACCCTGGAGCAGATCCGGCGGCAGGCGGCGGTGCGGATGGGGCTGGTCCGCACGACAGCCGAAGCGGCCCGGGCCATCCCCAAGCTCGCCATCGTCGCCGCGCCCGCCCAGGCCGGCCCGGACTGCAACGCCAACGTCATGATGCTCTCCATGGGCAAGCCCCACCCGGCCCTGGCCATCACCGGCAGCATCGCCCTGACCCTGGCCGCCCGCACCCCCGGCACCGTGCTGCACACCATCACGGGCGACTCCCTGGGGAGCACGCTCCGGCTCCGCACCCCCGCCGGGGTCATCGAGACCTGGAGCGAGGAGCACGACGGGACGCTCCTCGTAGGCGTCGACCGCACGGCCCGCACCATCGCCACAACCATCATCCATCTCCCCGAGGTCCCCGGCAGCGCCGTCGCTGCCTCCCTCGCGGGAGCCACCCGCTGAGGAGACCATCATGACCAAGACTGAGCACCGCGCCGCTGTCGCTGCGGACCAGACCCGGGACAACGATGCCCCGCGTCCAACCCGCCGCCGCCGAATGCTGCTGGCGGCGGCCGCCGGGTTCGCGTTCCTGGCTTTGATTGCGCTCGTGCTGGGGGGTGATATCTTCAACCCTTCGGCCACCCCGCAACCGGAGCACTCCATGACCGCTGTCCAAATCATCCCGCTCGTCATCCTCGTCATAATGTTCATCGTCGCCACGAAATGGCCGCTGAACATCGGCGTGATGGGGCTGGTTGCCTCCTTCGGCGTCGGCTATTTCATGCTCGGAATGACGGACAAGCAGATCCTCGAAGAGTTCCCCGCCAGCATCGTCGTGACGATCATCGGAGTCACCTATTTCTTCAGCATGGCCCAGCGGAACGGCACCATCGACATCATCGTCCAGACCTGCGTACGCCTCGTCAGGGGCAAGACGATGCTGCTGCCCTGGGTGTTCTTCCTGATCGCTGCTGCGCTCACGTCACTGGGCACCTTCTCGCCGGCCGCCGTCGCGCTGCTGGCACCGGCGGCCATCGGATTCGCCTACGAGTCCCGGATCCATCCCGTCTTGATGGGCGCATTCATCATCAACGGAGCCCACGCCGGCGGCTTTTCCCCGCTGTCCGTCGCCGGCGTGCTGGTGCACGACATCGCCCTGAAGAACGGATTTCCCATCTCCCAGGGCGCACTCTTCATCGCCAGCTTCGCCATCAATCTCATCCTCTCCGTGCTCACCATCGTCCTGTTCGCCCTCCTGGGCAGGCTGCGGGACGGCGAAGGCGGCCAGCATGCCGACGTCGACACAGCCCGCACCAGCCGCCCTCGCGGGCAGCAGATCCTCACGCTGGCACTGATCGCGGTGATGCTCGTGTGCACCCTGGGCTTCCACCTGCCGATCGGCTTTGTGGCACTCTCCGCCGGACTCCTGCTGGCGCTGGTCAACATCAAAGAACACCAAACGTTCATCGGCGGCGTCTCCTGGTCCACCGTCCTGCTGGTAGCCGGCATGATCACCTATGTCTCCCTGCTCCAGCATGTTGGTGTCATCGATACCCTCGCCGAGCAGGCTCTGGCACTGGGCGCACCGCTGCTGGTGGCCCTGGTCCTCTGTTATGTCATTGGCGTCGGCTCAGCCTTCGCCTCCTCCACGGCGTTGCTGACCGCGTTCATTCCCCTGGCCGGTCCGCTCCTGGCTACCAGTTCGCTGAGCGCCTCAGGAACGGTCGCGGCGCTGGCTATAGCTGCCACGGTGGTGGATGTCTCGCCCTTTTCCACCGACGGTGCGCTGGTCGTCGCCAACGCCCGCGACAATGACAGGCAGCGAGTCTACCGGCAGCTGATGGCCTATGCCGGGGGAGTGGTGCTCGTAGCCCCCGCCCTCGCCTGGGTCCTGCTGGTTCCCACCGGCATCATGTAACCGCACGGCCACCGGCGACGCGGCTACCGATAGCCGGGACGACCTCGCCGCCTTGAATGAAGTCTTTGGTTGCGGCGAGTAACCACGAAGAAGGCCCGGACACACAGAGTCCGCCGGCACCAGACCGCAGTGGGGCGGCGAATGATGATCACCCGGATCATCGCCTATTCGCAACGCGCGCCGCCCCACTGCCCTGACAATTCAACAGCGGCCGCATGGCACCAAGCATTCCCGATCATCCCCGCCGCAAGGAAACCGCCGGGACGGCATTTCGCGGCAGTGTTTCCCGGGATTACCGGCAAGTGAGTGACGGGAACGGGGGAGCGGCAGGCCTATGTCCTCGGCCGGTTCCAGCGGTATTCATTCTCCGGCCGGCCGGGGGCGCCGTAGCGGGCGGCGCGGGAGACCGTTCCGGCGTCGGCGAGGTATTCGAGGTAGCGCCGGGCGGTGACCCGGGACATCCCGAGCGCCTCCATGACCTCGCTGGCCGACACCGCCTCGGCCTGCTGCTTGATGTAGTCCTGGACGGATTCCAGCGTGGATACGGCCAGGCCCTTGGGCAGCGACAGCTCGGACGGGGCACGGAGGCTGGCGAAGGCCTGGTCCACATCGCTCTGGGACGCCCGGGCTCCGGCTTCCCCGGCCAGGGGTGCGGCCAGCTGCTCGCGGAACAGCCGGTAGCTGGCGAGCTTGTCCGCAAAGGTCGCGTAGGTGAACGGTTTGATCAGGTACTGGACCACGCCGATGGCCACCGCGCTGCGGACAATGTTCAGTTCCCGCACCGCGGTGATGGCGATGATGTCCGCGAACAGTCCGGCCGCCCGCATGCGGCGTGCGATGTCCAGCCCGTGCAGGTCCGGGAGGTTCATGTCCAGCAGGACCAGCTCCACCGGATTGCCTGCCGCGGCGAATTCGGTGAGCAGGCGCAGGGCGGACTGGCCGTCGGGCGCGGAGCCCGCCAGGGTGAAACCGTCCAGTCTTTCTATGTAGGCGGCGTGCGCTGCGGCAGCGATGGGCTCGTCCTCGACGACGAGCACCCGGATCTCGCTCATGGTTGTCCCTCGGTAGTGACCGGCAGCGTAGTGACCGGCGGTGATGTGACGGGCAGAGTGACGCGGAACAGCGCCCCGGCCGGGCTGGTGATTGTCATGGTACCGCCCAGCCGCTGCACCGCCTGGCGCACCAGGGCCAGTCCGAGGCCGCGTCCGAACGGTCCCGGGGCCTTGGTGCTGAAACCGTGCCGGAAGACGTCCTCCACGGCCGCGGGATCGATCCCGTGGCCGCTGTCCTCCACGGTAATCTCCAGGGCGGAGCCGGTGGTCTCGACGGTCAGCTCCACGAGCCTGGGTGCCGGCGCCTCGGCCGCGGCGTCGATGGCATTGTCCAGCAGGTTCCCCAGGATGGCCACGAGGTCCTGCACGGCCAGTCCGGTCACGGCCGTGGAACCGCTGGTATTGAGGGTCAGTTCTACACCGCGTTCGTGTGCTTCGGCCGCCTTGCCCATGATCAGGGCGCCGAGCACGGGTTCCTCGATGGAGCTCACAATGTCATCCGTGAGCCGCTGGCTCAGTTCCAGGTCCTTGGTGGCGAAGTCCAGCGCCTCGGGGCCCCGGCCCAGTTCCATGAGCGAGACGATGGTGTGGAGCCGGTTGGCGTGCTCATGGGTCTGGGCGCGGAGCGCGTCCGAGAGCGTGCGCATGGTCTCGAGTTCACTGCCCAGGGATTCGATCTCGGTACGGTCCCGGATGGTGGCGACCGTTCCATAAACAGGAGTGCCAGCGGCGGCAGCGCCGGACTTCGCTCCGCGCGGGCGGGCGCCGGCCGATTCGGGTCCCACCGCGGGGCCCTGGTTGACCACCAGGATCCGCGAGCCGGTCAGGTGGATCTCATCCAGGGCGGTCCGCCCCGATTCGAAGAGCTCCTTGAGGCTGGGGGCCAGCGGCAACTCCGCGAGGGAGGGCGCCGCCTGGCGCCCGCCCCCCGCAACGCCGCCGTCAGCGCCGGAGGTGGGACCGCCGTCGGCGGATTGTTTCCTCAGCCCGAGCAGTTCGGCGGCCTGGTCGTTGTACATCACCACTTTGCCCTTGGGGTCGATGAGGATCACGCCCTCACGCACCGAATGCAGCACCGATTCGTAGTAAGCGAAGAGCTGGCCCAGCTCTTCCGGGCCCCAGCCGCGGGTCACCCGGCGCAGATACCGTCCCAGGAGCCAGGCCGCCGCCGACCCGCCGGCCAGCAGCGCCAGGCTGATGGCCAGCAGCGCCGGCAGCCGGCCGGAGAGTGCGACGTCCACCGTCCGGACCGTCACGCCCGCGGCCACGAGCGCCCGTACCTTGCCGTGGGCATCCTTGACCGGGGCGATGGTGCGCACCGACGGGCCGAGGGTGCCGGCCATGACTTCCGTGAACACCTGGCCATGGAGGGCCGCGTCGATGGAGCCGATATACGGTTTGCCCAGTTCCTCATCGCGCGGGTGGGTCCAGCGCGTGCGGTCCGGGTCCATGATCGTGATGAAATCCGCGTCGGCGTCGTTCATGATCTTCAGGGCATACGGCTGCAGCAGGGCCGTGGGATCGGCTGTGTCCGCCGCCGCCAGGACGAAGGGGGCGTCGGCGACGGCCGTGGCGATGCCGGTCATCCGGCGTCCGGCCTCGTCGTAGGCGTGATCGCGCGCGTCCACGAACACGGCCGTGCCAACGATGGCCGTCAGGGCAACCACGAACAGCAGGTTGGCCGCAAACAGCCTGCGGGCGATGCTCCAGCGCCGGATCATCAACACCTTCCATGACCAATATGAACGCAAGGGTGATGCGCGTCACCTTCTCATCAATGATGAAGTTACACGCAAGAAGGACAAGAGCGGACCACAGCCAGGACCGCACCAAGTCCAGCCTATCCAAGGAGAACACCATGGCCTCTCAACGAGGAGAGTCAGCAGCACCGGCCGCCGCTCCGGCCAAGAAGCGCAAGGGACTGGACAAGTCCCACTACCTCTACATCGCAGTCATCGTCGCCGTGATCGCAGGTGCCGTTATTGGCCTGCTGTTCCCCGAGGTCGGCAAATCCCTCAAGCCGCTCGGCGACGGCTTCATCAAACTCATCAAGATGATGATTGCGCCCGTGATCTTCTGCACGATCGTGCTCGGCATCGGCTCCATCGCCAAGGCCGCGACGGTCGGCAAGGTCGGCGGCCTGGCGCTCGCCTACTTTGTGGTCATGTCCACCTTCGCCCTGGCGATCGGCCTCGTGGTCGGCAACCTGATCCACCCGGGCGAGGGCCTCAAGCTCGCCCCCTATGATCCGAACAAGAAGGCGGCGGTCGACAGCACCGTTGACTTCCTGCTGGGCATCATCCCGGGCGACATTCCCGTGTTGCCGACTCTCCTCGCCGCGATCCTGGTCGGCTTCGCGCTGCAGAAGATGGGCCCCCAGGGAGCCCCGATCCTCAAGGCCGTCGGGTACGGCCAGGCCCTCGTGTTCCGCATCCTCATCATGATCATGTGGCTGGCCCCGGTCGGAGCCTTCGGCGCGATCGCCGCGGTGGTCGGCGCCACCGGCTTCCAGGCCATCATCAGCATGGCGACCCTGATGGGCGCCTTCTACATCACCTGCGCCCTGTTCATCGTCGTGGTCCTCGGCGGTTTGCTCAAGGCGGTCGCAGGCGTCAGCATCTTCAAGCTTATGAAGTACCTCGGCCGCGAATACCTGCTGATCTTCTCGACCTCCTCCTCCGAAGCCGCGCTGCCCCGCCTGATCGCGAAGATGGAACACCTCGGCGTGTCCAAGCCCGTCGTCGGCGTCACGGTCCCCACCGGCTACTCCTTCAACCTGGACGGGACCGCCATCTACCTGACCATGGCAGCACTCTTCGTCGCCAACGCCATGGGCACGCCGCTGGACCTTGGCGCCCAGGTTTCCCTGCTGGTCTTCATGATCATCGCCTCCAAGGGTGCCGCCGGCGTCACCGGCGCCGGCCTGGCCACGCTGGCCGCCGGACTCCAGGCGCACGCACCCCAGCTGCTGGGCGGCGTGGGCATGATCGTCGGCATCGACCGGTTCATGTCCGAGGCGCGCGCCCTGACCAACTTCACCGGCAACGCCGTCGCCACGGTGCTGATCGGCACCTGGGTCAAGGAGATCGACGGAGGACGCGTGGACCGTGTCCTGGCCGGTGCCGAGCCGTTCGACGAAGAGACGATGCTGGCCGGCCACTCCGGCGCACAGGATGCCGCCGAACAGCCCGCACAGCCGGCACAACCGGTCCTGGCACACGCCTGAACCGACGCCTGCACCGTCCTGACCCGCGCCGGAACCGGTCCGGCGCCGCACCCCGGCCCTAAACTGACCGGACGCACTACCGCTCGATGACGCCCCAAGCGCCCGGCAGCCCAGCTGCCGGGCGCTTGGGCGTTCGGTTCAGCCCTCGTCGGCGCCGAAGGGGGTGACCACGGTGCGGCGGGGCGTCCCGGCGTCGTCGTAGTTCAGGGTGCTGACGCGTACGCCGTACAGCGCCGAAAGCTGCGCATCGGCGAGGAGCGGCCCGGCAGGCCCGGTCACCACACCCGCGGCGCCCATCAGGACCACCGAGTCCGCGAGGAACAGGGCGTGGTCCGGGTGATGGGTGCTCACGAGCAGCGACATCCCGGTCCGCACGAGTTCCCTCAGCAGCTGGAGGACCCGGACCTGGTTCTTCAGGTCCAGCCCGGTGGACGGCTCGTCCAGGACGAGGAGCCGCGAACCGCCCGCGATAGCCCGTGCAATCAGGACCAGCTGCTGCTCGCCCCCGCTCAGCGTCGGAAACAGCCGGCCGGCCAGGGCGGCGATCCCGACCCGGTCCATGGCGCGGAGCGCGGCGGCCCTGTCCCGGCTGCCGGGGGAGCGGAAGACGCCGATGTGGCGGGCACGGCCCATGACCACCATGTCCAGGGCCGGGTAGCCGAACGTGCTGCCGCGCGCCTGGGGAACATAGCCCGCCGTCTCGGACCTGCGCACCGCACCCTCCTGTACGGCCAGCATGCCGGCCGCGCAGCGCACCAGGGTCGTCTTGCCGCTGCCGTTGGGCCCCAGGACCGCGGTCACGGTGCCCGGCGGCACCGAGAAGCTGAGATCCTTGAACACCCAGTTCTGCGGTGAATAGCCGAAGCCGGCCCCGCGCAGCTCAAGCACCGTCCCAGATCCTCTCCCGGTTCCGGCGCAAGAGCACGAAGAAGACCGGTGCGCCGATCAGGGCGGTCAGGACGCCCAACGGGATTTCCCCGGCCGTGGCGGTGCGGGCGATGGTGTCGATGGCGATCAGGTAGGCCCCGCCCAGCAGGAAGGAGACCGGCAGCAGCACCCGGTGGTCCGGTCCCACCCACATGCGTGCGAGGTGCGGGATGACCAGCCCCACCCAGCTGATGACGCCGCTGACGGCGACGGCCCCGGCGACCATGAGGGCCACGGCGGCGAGGACCGCCCAGCGCAGGGGGCGCGGCCGGAGCCCCAGGGCGGTGGCGTCGTCGTCGCCGAGCGAGAGCACATTGATCCGCCACCGCAGGGCCAGCAGGACGACGCCGCCGGCAGCGATCGGAATGAGGGCCACCAGCACTTTCGCCCAGGTGGCGGTGGAGACACTGCCAAGCAGCCAGAAAACGATGGCGGGCAAGGTGGTGAACGGGTCCGCCAGGTACGTCACCAGGGCCACCAGGGCGGAGAAGAACGAGGCCGTGACGATTCCGCCGAGGACCACCATGAGGATGTGGGCGCCGCCCCGCCCGGACGTGATGAGGAAGACGATTCCCAGTGCCAGCAGCCCGAAGCCGAACGATCCGCCCACGAGGGCGACGGGGCCCAGGCCCAGCAGCAGGGCCAGGGCACCGCCGAAGGAGGCGCCCGAGGAGACGCCGATGACCTCCGGGCTGACCAGGGGATTGCGGAACACGGCCTGCAGGGCCGCGCCACCGATTGCGAGGGCGCCACCGACCAGCAGCGCCAGCAGGACCCTGGGCAACCTGACCAGCAGCACCACGTTTTCCTCGGCCGCGGGAAGGCCCGGGCCGAAGGGAACTATTCGCGAGGCCAGGATCTGCACGACATGGTCCAGGGGCACGCTGTAGCGGCCGCTGGCGAGTGCAACCGCCGACACGGCCGCCAGGACTGCTCCGGAGAGCAGGCATGGACCGATGACCTGGCGCAGCCCCGGTCCCCGGCCGCCGGGGGGTCCCGTGGTCAGAGGCTGGGCCTCACGAAGCATCGAACTGCCGGTAGTTGGCCGAGGTGCCGTTGGCTTCGGTCCAGAGGATCTTGTCCAGCTCGGGAGCCGATGGCCGGTAGCGGTAGAGGAAGTCGAAGTAGTCGTTTGTCTCGTTCCTCAGCGTGGAGCGGTTGCCGGAGGGGAAACTGACATCTGTGAGCCAGCGCCACATCAGTGGCGATTCCTGCCCCGGGGGATCCCAGCGGTAGCCGCCCAGCGGGACCTTGTAGACGCGGCGGGAGCGCACGGCGGAGACGCTTTGCCACACCGGGTTGGCGTAGACGTCGGCGGGCATCGCGTCGTCGAAGTTCCCGAGCAGGATGATTTCCGGATCCCAGGCCAGGACCTGTTCGACGTCCACGCCCACCATGCCCTTGCCCTGAAGGCCCTGCGGGCCGGTGGCGGGGTTGTGTGCCCCGATGAGCTTGATGTAGAAGTCGTTGTAGCTGCCGTTTCCGGCCACCTTGAGGCCGCCGCTGAACCTGTTGAAGTAGACGATGCCCGGGCCGCCGGTGCCGCGGGCGGCGGTCTCGGCCTGGATGGCCTTCTGTTGCCCGTCGCTGCGGGCCTTCATCTGCACGGCCCGGTCCGGGCGGCCCAGCATCGTTGCGAAGAGCGCGGTCCACGTGTCCACGTCCTGCTGCGTGCCGGTGTTCGTGATGCCCAGGACCTTCATCCCGGCCTGTTCCAACGGTGCCGTCAGTTGCGCATCGCTCCACTGGACCACGACGTCGGGGTTCAGCGCCCGGATGCTTTCGACATTGGGCGTGAAGTCGGTCGTGGCGATGTCGTGCGGGATGTTCAGGGCCTCCGGGTACATGGCGCCCATGGCGCCGTCGCGCATCGCGACCCAGGAGGCGTTGTGCATCCCGGCGAGATGGCTGGCGCCCTGGTCGACGGCGGCGAGCAGGGAGGCGGCGGGCATGGGAATGGTCACCACCCGGGTGACCGGGTGGTCGAAACTCAGGACGGTCCCGCGCTGGTCCGTCACCTGGATCCCGGCCGGGCCGGAGGCGGAACCCGGGGGCGCTGTACCGGCAGTCCCTGCCGGCGGCGTTGACTGCGGCGACGACTGTGGCGCCGTGCCGGCCGCGGCGCAGGATGCGAGGAACAGCGCCCCTCCGCCGTAGAGGGCCGCTGCCAGTACAGATCGTCGGTTGGCTTCGGGGATGCTCATCGGCCTACCTCCCGGGAAGGACCGCGCGCAACGGCCTTTCGCTCCGCGCCGGCCACAGCAATGGTCCCGGTGCGGCATTTCCTCACAGCATCCGCCGAATGCGCAGGGGTGTCAATGCCGGTCACGCCGGGCATTGTTCGCCGACGGGCGCCGGTGCTAGCCTCGCTGATATCCCCTGTGAAACGAGGCCACGGGATGGAAATCAACGGCGCCCAACTGTTTGTCCGCTACGCGTATCCGCCGAATTCGCGGGGCAGCTGCGGGCCGCCTGACAGCGACGCGCTGCTGCACTATGGCCAGTCCGGGGTGACCGACGCGGGCCTGCGCGAACTTGCGAAGGGGTTCGCCGGCGCCTGGCCGTACCTGGAGCTCATCGCCGGTGCCACCGGAATCCCGGACCCGCTGGACTACGCGGTGGTGGAGGCCTACTGGGTGGGAAACACGCTGCTGGACTCCGTGGGTGTGCGCAGCATCGGCAATTCCATGGAGGACCGGTTCCGCGCACGGACCGGGCATCAGTTCCCGCACCTGATGGAAGGGGTCCTGGCCGGCGGCGTCCCGCATCACAGCTTCCACGTCCTGGAAATCTATCCGTGGACGGGACTCCTGCGCGATGACCGGCGCTCATCCACGGCCCTGAACGTCCTTGACCAATGCCGCATCCGGTGGGGCGAGGTGGTGGCCGTCGAAGGGGACAGCGCCCTCGTGCGCTCGCGGCCCCTGGCGTGGGACGGGATGGCGCTGTCGCTGGGGGAACCCGTGATCGAGACGGCCAAGTACGCCGTGGCCGGGTCCGGCTTCATCGCTGACCTCACGCCCGGGGACATGGTGTCCCTCCACTGGGACTGGGTGTGCGACCGGCTCTCGCCCGCCCAGCTCCACCGGCTCCAGCACTACTTTGCGCGCCACCTCAAGATCGCGAATTCCGGCGTGGAGCACCGCGGCGCCGCGATCGCCCTCGAATAGCGGGCGCCTTGCAGTTCCTTCAGTGGCGAGTTCCTTCAGTGGGGGAGTCCAGCCAGTGGGGGAGTGAAAGCTACGGGACCGTGTCGGTGGGATCCGGGCCCCGTCCCATGAGCTCAAGTCCCGTCATCGCACGGTCGGCACCTTCCTGGTCCACGCGTTCCAGGGCGAAGCCCATGTGGATCAGCACCCACGTGCCGCTCTCCACAGGGCCGTCATCGAGGAGGCCAACGTTGATTTTGCGCTCCACTCCGGCCACATCCACGAGGGCGAGTTGCCCGTTGTAGCCGTCGATCACTTCGATGATCCGGCCCGGTATTCCCAGACACATCCGTGGTTCCTCCTCAGCCTGCTTCATCCGGAGCCGCGCTCGCGGGCGCTGCATCTGCGTTCGTGATGCGGGCTGTGACCAGGGTGCGGACTGCTTCCACGGCTGCCGGAACGGCGCGGGACACGTCCTCGGACAGTCCCATGCCCTCGTCCGTTCGCCCCGCGACGCAGCCCACCAGGTAGGTCTCCGGCAGCGATCCGCCCAAAACACGCAGACGGCGGAGGACAGCCAGCGGGTCCATGCCATGCGGATCGAAAGCCGGATTGGCCCGCAGGCCGGCAGGCGTCAGCGGACCGCCGCTTTCCAGGTCCTCCACCCGGATCTTCAGGATCCGGAGCGTTCCCGCGCTTGTGCTCCCGTCGGCCGGGGCCGGGAGCACATCCACGAGCACCAGCGCATCCACCCCGTCCAGGAGATCGTAGGCGAGGTGCAGCCCGCGGATCCCGTAGTCCCGCACCTGGACCTCCTCCGGCGCCCAGCCGGGCAGGCCGGACACCTCCTCGGCCAGCCGGCGGGCGACGGCCGGCCCAAATCCGTCGTCGCGAAGGAACACGTTCCCCACGCCCGCCACGAGAACCCCGATCACACCGGGCCTCACATGCTCCGCATTCGCACGTAGCGCTTGATGTCCGGAATTGAACGCAGGCCGACGACGGCTGCTGCCAGGCCTGCGGCCAGCAAGAGCACGACTGTCATGATGCCCAGAGCTTTCATGGTGATGGTTCCTTTCCGTTGTCCGGGGCCGGCGCCGCGGTGAGCGGGACGAGTTCCTCGGGGGCGAAATACAGATACCGTCCGTACCACTCCTGCAGTTCGGCGGCGGGGTCGGCCTCGAGGACCACCGCGATGTGCGTTCCGCCGTCGACGTCGAAGTGGACTCCGGTGACACGCCCCGACTTGCCGGCGAAGAAGAGGTCCTGGGCGTCGGCGCGGCGCAGCGGGACAACCCGCACCCTGCTGCCGCGTGAGATCGGGACGCCGTTGATGAAGACGGTGTCCGATCCCGGATCCACGGCGGCGTCCCGGGCCGGATCCCACCACGGCGTGCCGGCACCGGTGTCAGCGTCGGTACCTGATTCGGCGTCGCCCGGAACCGAGAATTCCGGAACCGAGAACTCCGGATAGGCCGGGACCGCGGGGCCGGGGAAGCCGTCGCCTCCGATGCTCCCGGGTCCACGGGGCGCACCGGCGTTCGGGTTCCGCAGGATGCCGTGCAACTGCTGGAGCTCCTCTGCCGTCATGTTTTCGCAGCGTTCGATGATCGCCGCGGCCCGGGCATCGGTTGACCGGGCCTCCGCCTTTTCCGCATCGGTCAGGGTGAGCACCCGCAAGGTCAGGATTTCATCGATCTCCGTCGCGTCGAACAGTTCCACGGTGCTTTCCGGTGCCACCGCCGGATGGTCATAGAGGATGATCGGGGACAGGAGCAGGACATCGCGCTGCCCCTCGGGGCCGGCGAGCACCGGCCAGCAGCGGTGCTGGCTGCACGAAGCCGCCGCCGCTGCTGCCCATTCCGGCGGATCGATCACCGACAGGAAATCGGCATCGTGGACGGCGAGCAGGACATGGGCTCCGATGAACGAGTACTCGATGGCGGAACGCGTGTCGGTGGCGGCGGCCGCCGCGTTCTCCACCGTGACCCTGAGCCGCCACAGCGGCCCGTGGGCCGGCCCGGCCGCGGCGCCGGCCTGGGCGGCCTGCCCCGGCGCCGCCACTTGCGCCGCCAGCAGGCGCACCTCGCCACGAAGCTCCCGCCGCCGGCGCACAAGCCGGCCGGCAATGGCGCCGGCGGGATCCAGCACGGGCTCGACGTCCTCGTTCGCCGGCACTTTCACCGGCGCGCACACGCCCGCGGCAAGCTGGCCGAGGCTGTACGGCCCGAGGGTGATCTCCTGATCCGTTGCCTCGTCCCAGCTAAGCCACCGGGAAGCGCCGACGGTGAGTTCGTCGACGGGCGTGAAACCGCCGGCATCCGCGCGTTCGGCGGAACGGCTCTGGAGGTGCAGGAAGCGCAGGTGCACGTCGACCCGGGCCGCGGGTCCCGGCTCGAGGAGGCAATCCGCTGCCATGTCCGGCTCTTCGCCGGCACCGGATTCAGCCGCGCCCGGCGGCCCGAGCACGCCGAACTGCCAGCGGGCCTGGTTCTTGGCGGACGAGGCGCGGTAGGGGTACAGGAGGTACCCCTCGTAGAGGACAGCGTCGGCGACGGCGCGGGCCAGGCTGAGTCCGGTGTTCACGGCACCGGGTCACCCGCCCCGGCCAGCAGCCCCTCGATGGCGGCCTCCCAGGAAATCAAGCCGTGGACCGCCTTGTACCTGGCCAGGGCCGCGAGGACGTCGCGGTCCAGGCGGATCCATCCCTGGTTCGGGAAGAACGCGTCCATCAGCGAGCGCCAGGCCGCCACGGGCAGGGCGTACCGAGTTTCCCGGTCCCAGGGAATCTGCTCGACGCCGAAGCCCGCCGCGCCGCGCGTGAAGACCGTCCCGGAGAAGAGGAACTCCAGCGGGACCGTCCCGTCCCGCAGGGAGTTCAGGTATTTTGCCGCTGCGACGTCGAAGTCGAACGTGCAGGGCAGCGGCAGGTCAACGTCGGCACTGTCCGCAAATCCCTGGACCAGGACGCCGCTGTGCATCCAGATGAAGGGCTTGAGCGTGGTGGGCCACCGTCCGCGGGTGCCGAAGAGTTCCAGCAGCCCGGTTTCCTCGTCGGCGTTGTAGCCGCGGCGCTGGGCCAGGATCCGCACCTGGCACCGCAGGGCCATGGCATGGACGGCGGCGCCGCTTTTCTCCTGGATCCGCAGGCGGGCGGTCAGCTGGGGTGCGGCCGCGTAGGGCTCCGGGGCGATGTCCAGCACACTGAAATCGAGCTCAACCATGGCGTCCCTCCAGATCTGCCGCGGGGGCGCCGGGCCTGCTGCGGCGGCTGATCCGGTCGAAGAATCCCGCGAGCTCCTGGCGGGACTCCTGGCCGCCGTCGAAGCCCTTCCATACCCGCCGCAGGCGGCCCACCAGTTCGTAGCACGCATCGATGGGGACCAGGTGGCAGTCCGCCCGGTCCCGGTCGGGGCCGGGGGCGCGGATCAGCAGGGCTTCCGTGTCGGGTGCGAGCACGGTGATGGCCGGGTTGGCCGCCTCGACCGACGCCCAGGCAGCCAGGGGAAGTTCGGACTCCGTGGCGCCCGCGGGGCTCGGGTAGAAAGCGGCCGTCCGGCCCAGAGCTGAGTTAAAGAAGAAGAATGCCAGCCCCACCGGGATTTCCAGCTCGTCCCACTGGGCCTGGCCGAGCTCGAAGGGCTCGAACGAGAGGTAGCGGTCAGGGACGGAGCGGTAACGCAGATGGGCCGACGAGTCCGTGAACAGCAGATAGCAGGGCCGGCACGTGCACAGCAGGGAGCGGCTCTCCAGATCCACCACGTGCTGGTGGGCGTCCGGGATGGGCTCCGCGCACATCTCGCAGCGCTCGCCGGCGGGCTGGGCCGGGCGGGTGGACGCTATCCGGCGGAGCACGGCGAGCGCCGACGCGCTGTTTCCGGCCCTGTTGTTTCCGGCGCTGCCGGCCGGCTGACTCCCGGTTCCCGGCGTCGCCGTCATGCCCTGCTCCGTTCCCGGGCCGCGGAATTCATGTGCCGGCACCTCACAGCGGGTCCGCGGTGGTGGGGACGGCCACGGAGGGAACCCCGTCGCGGAGCAGCAGCGGGAGGGGATCAAGGTGCAGCGCCTTGTCCTCGAGGCAGGCCCCGGCCTTCCGGACGTCGAAGTGGCTGCGGCAGTGCGGGCAGCGCAACAGCCCCCCGCCCACCGGGGCAGCCAGAGCCCGCTGCAGCGAGGCGCCCGGCATGGAGTGGGTGCACCGCGGGCAGCGGTCCACAAACGCGTAGACGTCCGGGCCGATCCGGCACGTGATTACCTCCACACCCGCCACCAGGAAGCCTGCCACGGCTCCGGACTCCAGCTCAGCGAGGGCCGGGACCGCCTGCCACGTGCCTGAGGCCGGCGTGCCGGCGTCGGGGACCGCCCAGTCCGGCGCGGCACTGCGAATGCCGCCGTCGGGCGGGCCGCCCAACCCGTCCAGCCGCGAGCGCAGGGCGCCGACCGGGATGAGGGCGGGAACGGCGGCGGGAGCCGCCTCCTCCACTTCGATGCCGGTCACCTCGGGCGCCGCAGATTCGATCGCGTCCTCGACGGCGAGCTTGAGCGTCACCGACGACGACGGACAGCCCTGGCAACTGCCCAGCAGCCTCAGCCGGACGACGCCTTCTTCGCTGATATCGAGCAGTTCCACATCCCCGCCGTGCGAGCCGAGGTAGGGCCGGACCGAGTCCAGGGCACCGGCGACCCTGCCGGGCAGGTCCACGGGGTGCAGCCCGTGGATCAGGAGCAGGCCTGACACCAACGGGTCGGAGGTGAGGGCGGAAACCGTTCCGGGCCCGAGCGCACCCTGCGAATCGAGCACGTGCAGGATCCGCTCCAGCCCGGCACCGTAGAGTTCCGTCACCTGCCGGACCAGTTCCTCCGCCCGGTCCCGGGCCACCGGACCGCCGGAGCCCAGTGCGTCCAGGAGGGAACTGATCCGTTCACCGGCCGAGCCCAACAGATTCTCCCGGTCCATGGCGGGCTACTCACCGGTGAGCGACTGTGTGGGGGAGTGCAGCAAGTCCAGCGTCTGCCCGTCGCCGAGATACATGTGGACGCCGCACGGCAGGCAGGGGTCGAAGCTGCGGACGGTGCGCATGATGTCGATGCCCTTGAAATGATCGCGGTCGTTCTCCTCGAAGATGGGCTGGCCCTGCACCGCGTCCTCATACGGGCCCGGTGTTCCCTCGGAGTCGCGCGGGCTGGCGTTCCAGGGC
Source organism: Arthrobacter sp. P1_D12 (assembly GCF_056406175.1). Taxonomy (NCBI): domain Bacteria; kingdom Bacillati; phylum Actinomycetota; class Actinomycetes; order Micrococcales; family Micrococcaceae; genus Arthrobacter; species Arthrobacter sp. P1_D12. Next base: position 86,775 of record NZ_JBFUAR010000007.1, on the reverse strand, counting down.
GTCGGCGGATAGGGATGGTAGTTGGCGATCTTGCCGTCGCGGATCACCATGTGGTGCGAGAGCACGCCGCGGACGGCTTCGGTGAAGCCGCAGCTGATGGCTTCCTCCGGCACCTCGAAGGACTCCCACGTCTTGGTGCGGCCGGCCCGGATTTCCTCGAGCGCCTTTTCGGCGAAGTGCAGGGCGGCGGCCGCCGCGTAGGCCTGGAAATAGGTCCGGGCGCGGTTCCGCTCCAGCGTGTTGCTCCACTGCGGGATCTTCCATTCCAGGGTCACCGGGCCCTTCAGCGCAGTCTTGGGGAGCTCGATCTGGACGCTGCTGCCCGTTGACTTGAGGTAGCCGGTGTCGACGAAGCCGGCAAGGGCGGTCGACCAGAGCCGGGCCAGCGGGCCGCCGCCGGTATCCAGCGCCAGGTTGCTTTCGCCGTCATTCCACCGCGGTGACATCACCCAGCTGTACTTGTCCTCGAGGTCGCGCTTCTGCGGCCGCGGGTTGGTGTGCTGGTTCCAGGGGTGCCGGCGGTCCACCGGGTTGCCCAGCGGATCGCGGGTGACGAACATTTCCTGGTCGCCCCAGTCCTCGTAGTAGGACGAGCCCAGCATGATCCGGATCCCCAGGTTGATGCGCACCAAGTCCGTGGTCACGAGTTTGCCGTCCACCACGACGCCGGGGGTGACGAACATCTTCCGGCCCCACTCCGTCATGTCCTTGTAGGCGAAATTGCAGAACTCCGGGTCCTGGAAGGACCCCCAGCAGCCCAGCAGGGTGCGCCGCAGCCCGACCTGCTCGTACCCTGGCAGGGCCGCATAGAAGAAGTCGAAGAGGTCATCGTGCATCGGCACGACCTTCTTCATGAACTCCACGTACCGCATGAGCCTGGTGATGTAGTCCGTCATCAGCTGGATCGTCGCCACGGTGCCCACGCCGCCGGGGTAAAGCGTGGAGGGATGGACATGCCGGCCCTCCATCAGGCAGAACATTTCCCGGGTCATCCGGCTCACCTGCAGCGCCTCGCGGTAGAACTCCCCGGTAAACGGGTTCAGCGAGCGCATGATGTCCGCGATCGTGCGGTATCCGTGCTCAGCGGCGTGCGGGGCCGGCGTGTTCTCGGCTTTGGCCAGCACCGACGGGTTGGTTTCGGAGACCATCTTCTCGCAGTAGTCCACGCCGACCAGGTTCTCCTGGAAGATGTTGTGGTCGAACATGTACTCGGCGGCCTCGCCCAGGTTGACGATCCATTCGCCCAAGTGGGGCGGCTTCACGCCGTAGGCCATGTTCTGCGCGTAACAGGAACAGGTGGCATGGTTGTCGCCACAGATTCCGCAGATCCGGCTCGTGATGAAGTGCGCGTCCCGGGGGTCCTTGCCGCGCATGAAGATGGAATAGCCGCGGAAAATCGAGGACGTGCTGTGGCATTCCACCACTTGGTTGTTCTTGAAATCGACCTTGGTGTAGATGCCGAGGCTGCCGACGATCCTTGTGATCGGGTCCCAGGCCATCTCCACCAGGTTCTCGCCCGCGGTACCGTCCGCCGAGGGCATCGGAATCGTCGAAGTCATTGCATTGCCTCTCTGCCTAGCGTCCCTACCAGGTCCGCTTGGCGCCGGTCAGCAGATCATTACCGGGTTTGCGCCAGCGGGGTTCCTGGTCCAGCGTGTGCTTCGTGATGTTCCGCAGTGTCCTGATGGTCTTGCCGTACGGCATGACCGACGCGGTCGACAGCTTGCCGCCGGGAGGTTCGTCCATGAACGGCATGAATTTGTCCGGGAAGCCCGGCATTGTGCAGCCGATGCAGATGCCGCCTACGTTGGGGCAGCCGCCGATTCCGTTCATCCAGCCGCGTTTGGGCACGTTGCACTTGACCACCGGTCCCCAGCAGCCGAGCTTGACGATGCACTTCGGGGACCCGTATTCGGTGGCGAAGTCGCCCTGTTCGTAGTACCCCGCGCGGTCGCATCCCTCGTGCACCGTCTGGCCAAACAGCCAGGTCGGCCGGAGCGCCTCATCCAGGGGAATCATGGGGGCCTGTCCGGTGGCCTGATACAGCAGGTACGTCATGGTTTCGGAAAGGTTGTCCGGCTGGATGGGGCAGCCCGGGACGCACACGATCGGGATCCCGGCTTTGGAGCGCCAGTCATACCCGAGATAGTCGGGCACCCCCATGGCGCCGGTAGGGTTTCCGGCCATGGCATGGATGCCGCCGTAGGTCGCACAGGTCCCGGCGGCGATGATCGCCGTCGCCTTGGGCGCCAGCCGGTCCAGCCACTCGCTGGTGGTGATCGGCTGTCCGGTGTCGAGGTTGTTGCCGAAGGCCGCCCAGTAGCCGCCCGCGGCGTGCAGCTTTTCATTCGGGATGGACCCCTCCACCACCAGCACAAACGGCTCCAGCTCGCCGCGGTCCGCCTTGCGGAACCACTCGAGGAAGTCGTCGGCGCCTTGCTGCGGGCCGCATTCGAAGTCGATCAGCGGCCAGTGCATGGCAATCTTGGGTAGTCCGGGAAGTGCCCCAAGGGCTATCTCCTCGACGCTTGGCTGGGTTGCCGCCGTCAGGGCCACGGAGTCACCGTCGCAACTGAGTCCGGCATTGATCCACAGGACGTGGATCAAGGTTTCTTCCGCTTTCAATGCAGTAGCTGTAGGCATCGTTGCCTCCTTCGGAGCCCGCCCTGTGGCCGCGGCTCGAATGTTGCGTCAACGGTCAAACGCGTAGTCCGCCAGAGCGCGGCGCACTCCCGGCGGCAGCCGCCGCCGGGTGGGGATTCTTCCGGATCCACTCCAGCCAGCCGTCCATGCCGTCGCCGGTGGTAGCTGACAGGGTCAGGACGTCGACGCCGGGATTGAGCAGACGCGCCTGGCGCACGCAACGTTCGACGTCGAACTCCACATAGGGGAGCAGGTCTGCTTTGTTGATGATTACCAGGTCGGCAGCCAGGAACATGTGGGGGTATTTCTGCGGTTTGTCATCGCCCTCCGTAACTGAGATCACGACGACCCGGGCCGATTCGCCGAGGTCGAACAATGCCGGGCACACCAGGTTGCCCACGTTTTCGATGAAGAGTGTCGATCCGGGGACCGGATCCAGCGCGCCCAGCGCCCGCTGCAGCATCCCGGCATCCAGGTGGCAGCCTGCCCCGGTGTTGATTTGGATCACCGGCCGCCCGGTGGACCGGATCCGGTCGGCGTCCAGCGAGGTCTCCTGGTCCCCTTCGATCACTCCAATGTCCAGCTCACCGGCAAGTTCCCTGATGGTCCGGACCAGGAGCGTGGTCTTGCCGGCCCCTGGGGAACTCATGACGTTGAAGGCCTGGATGCCGCGTCCTTCCAGCCAACCCCGGTTCCGTGCGGCCAGGAGGTCGTTCTTGGCGAGCAGGTTCTCCTCCAGGGAGATGAGGGTCCGTCCCTCCGCCGCGGGGCTGTGCCCGGCGCCGGCTGTCCCGGGCGATTGGGGATGCGGATGGCCGTGATCGTGGTCGTGATCGTGGGGATGGCCGTGATCGTGCGGATGCTCGTGCGGATGCGGGTGCGGATGTTCGTGCGGGGCCGCAGCAGCGGGCAAGATGTCGTGCACAGTGCCGTCGAGGTCCGAAACCCTGGTGCCGGCGTCGTCGCCGCATCCGCACGTCGCACACATGTCTACGCAACCTCCACCGAGGTGACCAGGAGTTCCCGGCCACTGACGACTTCGACATCGGCACTGCCGCAGGGGCAGAGCAGAAACATGTCCTCAAGGACGAACTCGTCGCGGCAGCTGCGGCATCTGGCCCGGCCCTCGGATTCATCGATCGTCAGGGTTGCCCCGGCCAGCGGCGTGTCAGCTGAAACGACTTCGAAGCAAAAGCGCACGGCGTCCGGGAGGACGCCGCTCAAGGGTCCGATCCGCAGGTTGACGCCCGTCACGGAGCGGCCACCGGTCCGGTCCAGGACCGCCTCCACAAGACTTTGCGTGATCGAAAGTTCGTGCATGAGCCGCTGCCACCTCGTCGTTTCAATGTAGGCCTGCGGGGTCCAAACTTCAATATCTCCGGGGCCGCCGGAGCGCGGGCCCGCCTGCCTGCTTCAGCCCCCCGCTGCGCGCCTGCGGGCCTCCGTCCCTGCGCGCCTGCGGGCTTCCGCCCCCCCCCCCGGGGACGCCGTGACAGCCCGGTAGCAACCTTCGACTTCAACCCGAACGTCAAGGCACAGCCTCCGGCGCAGTGTCAAGGTCCGGCGAATACCGTGTCGGGCGCTGTAACCTTGGGAGGAACGCGCTGGGCTCCGGGAGCCCGGAAGCGGCACAATGAAGCACGACAATCACCGTCATCGAAAGTGTGGATAGATACGTGAGCAGCGAACAGGGTTCAGCAACTCTGGAAGGCACCGAACTCGATCTGGAAGACGCCGTCATGGGCCCCACCGGGCGGCCCCAACGCGACTTTCCGGAGCCCGCGCCGCTGTCCTCCCATGGTCCTGCGCGGGTCATCGCCATGGTGAACCAGAAGGGCGGGGTCGGCAAAACCACGTCCACGATCAACCTCGCCGCAGCCCTGGCCGAATACGGCCGCCGCGTGCTCCTGGTCGACTTCGATCCGCAGGGCGCCCTGTCCGCCGGCCTGGGCACCAACCCGCACGAGCTCGACCTCACCGTGTACAACGTGCTGATGGACCGCAAGGTGGACATCCGCGACGCCATCCAGAAGACCGGCGTGGAAAACGTGGATCTGCTCCCGGCCAACATCGACCTCTCCGCCGCCGAGGTACAGCTGGTCAACGAAGTGGCCCGCGAACAGGTGCTGGACCGGGCCCTGAAAAAGGTCGAGGACGACTACGACGTCGTCCTGATCGATTGCCAGCCCTCGCTCGGCCTGCTCACCGTCAACGCGCTGACCGCCGCCCATGGCGTCATCATCCCGCTGATCTGTGAATTCTTTGCCCTGCGCGCCGTGGCGTTGCTCGTGGAAACCATCGACAAGGTCCAGGACCGCCTCAACCCGCGCCTGCAGGTCGACGGCGTGCTCGCCACGATGTACGACGCCCGGACCCTGCATAGCCGCGAGGTGATCGCCCGTCTGGTGGAGGCCTTTGGCGACAAGGTCTTCGAAACCGTCATCAAGCGCTCGATCAAATTTGCCGACGCCACGGTCGCGGCCGAGCCCATCACTACCTACGCGGGCAACCACGTCGGTGCCGACGCCTACCGCCGCCTGGCCAAAGAGCTGATCTCGCGCGGCGGCGCGCCCTAGCCAGGATCGTGGCAGGCGCCTTTTCTCCGCCAGCGAATCTCGACATGCCTGCGGAGCTCGACACACGCGCGGAATCCGCGCGGGCCGCGGGGCCGGAGGACCCAGCAGAACCGCGCGTCAAAAAGCCCGGATTCGAAGTGCGGCTGGCCAACTTCACCGGCCCGTTCGACCTCCTGCTCGGCCTGATCTCCAAGCACCAGCTGGACATCACCGAGGTGGCGCTGTCCACGGTCACTGACGAATTCATCAAGTACATCAGGGGCCTGCAGCAGCTGGGGGAGGAGTGGGCCCTGGATGAGGCCAGCGAATTCCTGGTGATTGCGGCCACCCTCCTGGACCTCAAAGCGGCCCGGCTGCTGCCCGCGGGCGAGGTTGAGGACGATGAGGACATTGCCCTGCTGGAGGCCCGGGACCTCCTGTTCGCCCGGCTGCTGCAGTACAAGGCCTTCAAGCAGGTGGCCGGCATGATCGGCTCCTCGCTCGAGCTTGAGGCCCGGCGCTATCCCCGGCAGGTTGCCCTTGAGGGGCACTTCGCTGCCCTGCTTCCGGAACTGCTGTGGCGGCACACCCCTGCCCAGTTCGCCTCATTGGCCGAGGCGGCCCTCAAACCCAAGGAGGCAGCCCCCACCGAAGTAGGCCTCGCGCACCTGCACGGCGCGCCCGTCAGCGTCAAGGAACAGGCCGAGCTGCTGGGGAACCGGCTGCGGCTGGGCACGCCGCTGAGCTTCCGGGCCCTGATCGCCGACGCCGAATCCACGCTGGTGGTGGTGGCGCGGTTCCTGGCGCTGCTGGAGCTGTTCCGCGACCGGGCGGTGGGCTTTGACCAGCTGCTGCCGCTGGGGGAGCTGACGGTGCACTGGACGGCCGATACCCAGGGGTGGAGCAGCGAAAACCTGAGTGAAGAATATGAGGACCAACCGTGAACGAACGACTCCCCGACGCTGCCCGCGAGGGCGGGCCGGACGCTGGGCCGGACGTCGCGAGCCTGCCAGGGGGCGCCCGCGCGGCCCTCGAGGCCGTCCTGATGGTGATCGATGAACCGGCCACCGCCCCGGCCCTGGCAGCCGGGCTGAATCTGACGGTCGACGTCGTCGAGACCCTGCTGGCTGAACTGCAGCGGGAGTATAACGGCTATACTGTTAATGCCCCGGATGCGGACGTCACCAGCCAGAGCCGTAAAAACAGCAGTACCAACGGTGGCAACAATGGCGGCAGCAGTGCCGCCCCCCGGGGTTTTGAATTGCGGAATATCGCCGGAGGCTGGCGGATCTATTCCCGCGCGGAGTTCGCCGAGATCGTTGGCGGATTCGTGCTGGAAGGCCAGACAGCCAGGCTGACGCAGGCGGCGCTCGAAACGCTCGCCGTCATCGCATACCGCCAGCCCGTATCAAGGGCGCGGGTGTCTGCAATTCGAGGAGTCAACGTTGACTCTGTCGTGCGGACGCTGACGCAGCGGGGGCTGATTGAGGATTCGGGAACAGAACCCGAATCCGGAGCAATCCTGTACCGCACGACATCGTATTTCCTTGAGCGGATGGGAATCGGCTCTGTGGCTGAATTGCCACAGCTTTCCCCCCACCTTCCTGGACTGGAAGGCATCGAGGAATACTACGACGCAGGAAGAATGTAAGCAGTATTTAATGCAGAATCTGTGCAGGCGCAACGTCTGCACGAGAGTATCCACCGGGCAGAACCATTTGCCCGGCCGGCGGGTGTTGTCGGGAGACAGCGGCCGCGGGCCACCAACGTAAGGACGGGTCATGACACAGGCGGGACGCCAGGGTTCACCACGTAACAGTTCGGGACGCAACAGTGCCGGACAAAGCTATTCCGGCCAAAAGCCGGCGCAAGGCGGTTCAGGCCGCGGCGCACAGGGCGGCGCAGGCCGCAGCTCCCAGGGCGGCGCCGGCCGCAGCGGCGGGGCCGGCTACAAGGGCGGCGGAGACCGCCCCTTCAAGCACCCCAAGCCTCGCGAAGAGGCCTTCATCGATCCGGACCTGCAGGGTCCCGACGGCGCGCCGTCGACTGCCCGCCCGGCTTCCGCTGACTGGAAGTCGAAAGCGCCCTCCGGCAAGGAGGCAGCCCGCAAGGCAGCCGCCCGCAAGCCCGGCTTCGGCAAGGCTCCCGGCACTCCCGGCGCCCTCAAGCCCAAGCCGCGCGTCGGCGCCGGAGCGGCCAAGGCCACCGGTTCCCGCGCCTTCGGCAGTGAACGCTTCGGCCAGAACCTCGGGCCCGTGCGCAAGCCGGCCCGCAAGCGCGGACCCCGCGCCGAGGTGCCGCAGTCTGAGCTGCACGACGCCGACGGCACCCGCCTCCAGAAGGTCATGGCTTCCGCCGGCGTCGCCTCTCGGCGGGTCTGCGAGGAAATGATCGCCGAGGGCCGCGTCGAGGTCGACGGCCAGGTGGTCACCGAACTCGGCGTGCGCGTCGACCCGAAGACGGCAGTGATCCACGTCGACGGACTGCGCATCCAGCTGGACGAGAACATGGTCTACATGGTCTTCAACAAGCCCAAGGGCGTTGTCTCCACCATGGAGGACCCGGACGGCCGCCCGTGCATCAGCGACTTTGTCCGCAACCACCACGGCGAACGCCTCTTCCACGTGGGCCGACTTGACGTCGCCACCGAAGGGCTGCTGCTGCTGACCAACGACGGCGAGCTCGCCAACCGCCTGACGCACCCGTCCTATGAAGTGCCCAAGACCTACCTTGTGCAGGTCCGCGGGCCCTTCCCGCAGGGCGTGGGCGCCGAACTCAAGGGCGGCGTCGAACTCGAGGACGGCATCGCCTCGGTGGACTCCTTCAAACTCGTCGACTCGACCCCGGGCCACGTGCTGATCGAGGTCGTGCTGCACTCGGGCAAGAACCGGATCGTCCGGCGCATGTTCGACGCCGTCGGCTTCCCCGTGCTGCGCCTGGTACGCGTCAAGGTCGGCCCCATCGGGCTCGGCGACCAGCGCCAGGGCAGCATCCGCAACCTCGGCAAGCAGGAAGTCGGCCACCTGCTGGCCTCCGTGGGGTTGTAAGCATGTCCGCCTTCCGCACGCACGGCCGCGGCCACCTGAACGGCCCGGTGCTCGTCCTGGGCTCCGGGCTTCTGGGCACCAGCATCGGGCTGGGGCTGCGGGGGCGGGGCGTCCCCGTGTTCCTCTCGGATCCCTCGCCGACCAACCAGGCCGTCGCCGTCGACATCGGCGCCGGCCTGCCACTGGCACGCCTCGAGGGGGAGGCGCCGGAGCTCGTCGTCGTGGCCGCGCCGCCGGATGTCACGGCGGACGTCGTTGCCACAGCGCTCCAGGATTACCCGCACGCCGTCGTGGTGGACATCGCGAGCGTGAAGGCACAGATCCTGGCCGATCTCCGCAGCCGCGGCGCGGACCTGGGCCGCTACGTGGGGACCCACCCCATGGCCGGGCGCGAGAAATCGGGCCCGGTCGCCGCCCGCGGCGAGCTGTTCACCTCCATGCCGTGGGTCGTGTGCCCGGCGGAAGAGACACTGCCTGAGTCCCTGCGGGTGGCGCGTGCGCTGGCCGGCGATCTCGGCGCCGTCGTGTCCGAATTCGCTGCCGACGAACACGACGCAGCCGTGGCGCTCGTCTCACACCTGCCGCAGGTGATGTCCTCGCTCGTGGCCAGCCGCCTGCAGGGCACACCCCTGCACGCCCTGTCCCTGGCCGGCAACGGGCTGCGGGATGTCACCCGGATCGCCGCAAGCGATCCCACGCTCTGGGTCCAGATCCTGGGCGCGAACGCGGAAAAAGTGGTGGAAATCCTGCACGGAGTCCGCGAGGACCTCAACCGGCTGATCGGCACCCTGGAGGCACCGGCCGCTCCCGGCGCCCGGCTGGACCTTGCCCAGCTGATCAGCGAAGGCAATGCCGGCCAGTCCCGGATCCCGGGCAAGCACGGCGGGCCCCCGCAGGCATACTCGTGGCTGACGGTGCTGGTGGATGACACACCCGGACAGATCGCCAAGCTGCTGACCGAGATTGGCGAGATCGGCGTCAACGTCGAAGACCTCCGCCTCGACCACTCTTCGGGGCAGAATGTGGGCATGGTGGAAATTTCCGTCCTGCCCAACAAGCACGACCTTTTGATAGCAGCCCTCAACGACCGTGGATGGCGGGTACTCCAGTAATGACCCAGGAACTCATTGAGACAGTGGACGTAGTCCGCCCCGGAAAAAGCCTTGTGGTTGCCATCGACGGCCCCTCCGGCTCCGGCAAATCCAGCGTGAGCAAAGAGGTGGCCCGCCGGCTGAAACTGGCCTACCTCGACACCGGCGCGATGTACCGCGCCCTGACATGGTTCTGCCTGCAGAGCGGCACAGACCTGGACGACGGGGCCGCCGTCGAGACCGCCGCAGAGACCCTGCCGCTGGAAATCAGCACGAGCCCGCAGGAAGAGTACGTCCGCGTCGGCGGGCACGATGTCACTCTCGCCATCCGTGAACCCGCCATTTCCGCGGCAGTCAGCGCCGTCGCCACCACGCTGGGCGCGCGGACTGAACTGATCCGCCGGCAGCGCGAGCTGATCGAAAAGCACCACCGCCGCATGGTGGTCGAAGGCCGGGACATCACCACCGTCGTCGCGCCCCATGCCGAGGTGCGGATGTTGCTGACCGCCAGCGAGGAAGCCCGGCTGCGCCGCCGCGGCATCCAGTTGGGCGGCAGCCAGAATGCCGAGCAGCTGGCAGCCCAGGTCACGCACCGCGATGCCAAGGACTCCACCGTGGTGAACTTCACCACGGCCGCCGACGGCGTCGTGACCCTGGACTCCTCCGACCTGGACTTTGACGAGACGGTCCAGGCCGCCCTCGACATCGTGGACACCGTGGTCAACCATTCTCCTGTTCCGCTCCGGGCCGTCCACGGTGACTGAGGGGCGCGCCGGACTGCCGGGGACAGCGCCCGCCTCCCTGCCCGGCCAGTGGACGACGGCGTGGAGCCGGCCCGTGGGCTGGCTCCTGGACCACCTCGTCTACCGCACCTCGGTCAGCGGACGCTCCAACGTCCCGGCGGCCGGTCCCGTGATTTTCGCGGGAAACCACATCAGCTTCCTGGACGGGCCCGTCATGTTCGGCGCCTCGCCCCGGCCCATGCACATCCTCGTAAAGCAGGAGATGTTCACCGGGTTCCTCGGCCGCGTCCTGGCGGCGGCGGGCCAGGTGCCCGTCGACCGCCGCGGTGGCCGTGCGGCGCTGGCCACGGCCCGAAGCCTGCTCGACGCCGGACGGTGCGTCGGGATTCTTCCCGAAGGCACGCGGGGGAGCGGTGAGGCCGCCGCGATCAACAACGGCGTCGCCTGGCTGGCGCTTAACTCCCGCGCCACGGTGGTTCCCGTGGCCATCCTGGGCACAAGAATCGGCGGCGAACACCTGGACACGGTGCCCGCACCGCGCCGGCGCCTGCACGTCAGCTTCGGCGGGGCCATCAACGTCAGCCGCAGGCCCGGCGAGAGCGGGCGTGTTTCAATGGACAGGGCGGGAACCGAAATCCGGGCCGCATTAGCGCGCCATGTCCAGGACTCAGTACTAAGGACCGGGCAGCCCCTGCCCCACGCGGAATCCCCGCATGAACGACATGTTGCAGTAGCCGGGACGCCGGCAGATCACCACCTAAGGAAAGTGCAATGAGCGATACGACTCAAACCTCCGGCAATTTTGGCGCCGGCGAAGACGAATACACGCCCACCGGCACCGACCAGGTGGCTGAAAACCTTGCCGCCCTGGACGATGACGAAGCGGAACTCCGCGCGGCCTCGCTGCGTGCCGGGCTGGACGACTACGAGCTCGACGAAGACGACGCGGCCCTGCTGAGCGGCCACTTCGACGATGAGGACTTTGACGGCCCGGTCAAGCTGGACCCGGTCCTGGCCATCATCGGACGGCCCAACGTGGGCAAATCCACCCTGGTCAACAGGATCCTGGGCCGCCGCGAGGCAGTGGTCGAGGACACCCCCGGCGTCACCCGCGACCGTGTCATGTACTCGGCAAACTGGAACGGCCGCAACTTCACCGTCGTGGACACCGGCGGGTGGGAGCACGATGCCCGCGGCATCCACGCCCGTGTGGCGGAGCAGGCCGAGATGGCCGTGGAACTTGCCGACGCCGTCCTGTTCGTCGTCGATTCCGCCGTGGGCGCGACCGCGACCGACGAAGGCGTCATGAAGATGCTGCGCAAGTCGAAGAAGCCGGTCATCATGGTGGCCAACAAGGTGGACGACTTCGCCCAGGAAGCCGACTCGGCCACCCTCTGGGGCCTGGGCTTCGGCGAACCGTACCCCGTCTCGGCCCTGCACGGCCGCGGCGTGGCGGACCTCCTGGACCACGTCATGGACACCCTCCCGGAGTACTCCCTGATTGAAGGCCTCGAGCGCTCTGGCGGCCCCCGCCGCATCGCCCTGATCGGCCGCCCGAACGTCGGCAAGTCATCGCTGCTGAACAAGCTCGCCGGTTCCGAGCGCGTGGTGGTGGACAACACCGCCGGCACCACCCGCGACCCGGTCGATGAATTCATCGAACTCGGCGGACGCACGTGGCGCTTCGTGGACACCGCCGGCATCCGGCGCCGCCAGCACATGGCCCAGGGCGCGGACTTCTACGCCTCCCTGCGCACGCAGAGCGCGCTCGAAAAGGCCGAGGTCGCCGTCGTGCTCCTGGCCGTGGACGAAGTGCTCAGCGAGCAGGACGTCCGCATCCTGCAGCTCGCCGTTGAATCCGGCCGCGCCCTGGTGCTGGCCTTCAACAAATGGGACCTCCTCGACGACGAGCGCCGCCGCTACCTGGAACGCGAAATCGAGCAGGACCTGGCACACGTGGCCTGGGCACCGCGCGTGAACATCTCGGCCAAGACCGGCTGGCACAAAGACCGGCTCGTCCCGGCCCTGGACACCGCCCTGGAAAGCTGGGACAAGCGCATCCCCACCGGACGCCTCAACGCGTTCCTGGGCGAACTTGTCGCAGCGCACCCGCACCCGGTCCGCGGCGGCAAGCAGCCCCGTATCCTGTTCGGCACCCAGGCCTCGAGCCGGCCGCCGAAGTTCGTCCTCTTCACCACCGGATTCCTGGATCCGGGATACCGCCGCTTCATCACCCGACGCCTCCGGGAGACCTTCGGCTTCGAGGGCACGCCGATCGAGGTCAACATGCGCGTGCGCGAAAAGCGTGGCAAGAAACGTTAATTCCGACACACCTTGCCGTCACAGCCTGAAATTGTCACAGGCACCCTCCCGGATCGTGTAAGCTTTTGGAGGTGGTTCGGCCGGACTGCTTGGAAGAAAACCTGGAGCGAATCCGGGAAGACTTCCGGGCGGAGAACGGTGGAACCAGCGGGCTGTAGCGCAGCTTGGTAGCGCACTTGACTGGGGGTCAAGGGGTCGCAGGTTCAAATCCTGTCAGCCCGACCAACAGACAACCGCTCCATCACTGGGAATCTTCCTGGAGGTGGGGCGGTTTTTGTTTTGCCTGCGTCTGCACGGACTTCGCGCCTAGCCGGTTGGGGAAACCAAAAAAGTTCCCGCTGGAGGCCAGCCGGTACCTGTCGTGCGAGGTCAGCCCTGAATTGCAGCTAGACTTCGGCAAGCTTGGTTGCGCTAAATTTGGGGGAACTTTGAAAGGCTTTACCTTTGCTGTGCCCATTGCCCTGACTGCGGCTCTGTCCCTAACTCTTACTTCGCTCCTGGCGGGGGCGCTGCCGGCGCAAGGGTACGAACCGCCCGGGGAACGCATCGTTCATCTCCTCGAGACCACATTCGCAGCGGCTCAACTCGAGGGTTCACCCGTCCCCACGGTGACGGGGGCCGCCGAGGTGGGGTCCAAGCTGACGGCGGATCCGGGTGTCTGGGGTCCTGTCGATGAGGGCAGTTCCGATCCTGTCGGGGTCAGGTTGGACTACCAGTGGTACCGTTCGGGCGTGGCCATCCTCGGGGCGACCGCATCCACTTACGTTCCCGTCGCCAGGGACGTCGCCGGTACCCTCACGGTCCGGGTCACTGGGTTCCGGACCGGCTACACCACTGTGGCCAGGACCTCGGCAGCCACTGCGCCGGTGGCTGCGGGCTGGGAGGTCCCCGTCATTACCGGGACGGCGAGTGTCGGGTCTACGCTGACGGCGGTCCCGGGGAGCGGCGGGGCTGCCCCGGCCGCGTTGGGCTATCAGTGGTACCGTTCCGGTGTGGCGGTCGTCGGGGCCACGGGTGCGGCCTATGTTCCGGTCGCCTCCGACCTGTACGCGACCTTCACGGTCCAGGTGACCGCGTCCCGGACCGGTCACGCCCCTGACTCGAGGACGTCCCTTCCGACGGCGGCGGTCATCAAGGGAGCGCTGGTCAGGTCCACGCCCACGATCACCGGCACCCCCAGGGTCGGGTCGACCCTGRCCGTGAACCCCGGCATGTGGGGCCCGTCCCCGKTGGTCCTGAAGTACGCGTGGTCCGGTGCCGGTCGGGCCTACGGATCCAGCTATGTTGTGACGGGGTCGGACGCTGGCAAGACGCTGACTGTCAGGGTCACCGGGATCAGGCTTGGTTACTCCTACGTTGTCCGGAGATCGGCCCCCACAGCGGTGGTGCAACCTGGCACCTTTAGTGCGGCGCCGGTCSCCACGGCCACCGTGTCTCCGAGCCCGTCGGCGCCTGCGACGGCTACGGCCACCGTGTCTCCGAGCCCGTCGGCGCCTGCGACGGCTACGGCCACCGTGTCTCCGAGCCCGTCGGCGCCTGCGACGGCTACGGCCACCGTGTCTCCGACCCCGTCGGCGCCTGCAACGGCTACGGCCGCCGTGTCTCCGACCCCGTCGGCGCCTGCAACGGCTACAGCGACGGCCACCAAGGGAAACCTCGAATCGCAGGCCTCGGTCCAAGCCCCGATGACCGGCGTTCAGTTCGACTTGACCCCCGGGGCGGCCGGGCCTTATCCCGCCGTCAAGTCCCGGGTCGAGGTGGCGATGCCGGTGGATGCACCGATGACTCCCGACGCCGGGCCGACCGCTGCACCGTCGACAGCCGCTGTTCCGGCCACCATGGCGGCTCCCGGACCGAGCGCAGCGCCATCCCAACCGGTCGCTACGCCAGAATCGCAGGCTTCGACCGCGGGATCCATGGGCCCGCTGCCGTTCGTCCTCACAATCGGCGGAGCCTTGTTGGCCGGCGCCCTGGTCTGGGTTGCCCGCCCGATCCGTTCCGCAGTTGTCCGGAGGCGGGGAACCCGGGCCGACGGCTGACTCGCGCCCGCTATTTCAGGAAGCGGGACGTCCGGCGGTCGGCCAGAATCTTTCCTTTGGTCTGGCACGTCGGGCAGTACTGCAGGGCGGAATCGGCAAAGGAAACCTCCCGGACCGTGTCCCCGCATACCGGGCACGGTTCGCCGGTCCGGCCATGGACCCGCATGTGGCTCCGCTTGGTGTCCTTGAGCTCGTTGGGCGGCTTGCCCTTGGCCTCCGCCACCGCCGTTCCCAGAATGGTGTGGATGGCGTCGTAGAGGCGCTGCACGTCCGTCCGGTCCAGCGACTTGGCGATCGCGAACGGCGAAGTCCTCGCGGCGTGCAGGATCTCGTCACTGTACGCATTCCCAATCCCGGCGATGATGCCCTGGCTCCTGAGGACGCCCTTGATCTGCTGGGAACTGGAGCCGAGAATCCCGGCCAGTGCATCGACGTCGAAGTCCGGACTGAACGGATCCGGTCCGAGCGCCGCGATGCCGGGCACGTCGTGCGGATCCCGGACCACATAGACCGCCAGGCTCTTTTTCGTGCCCGCCTCGGTCAGGTCCATGCCCACCGGGCCGGAATCGCCCGAGAACGTCAGCCGCAGCGCGATATGGCCCTTGCCCATTTTCAGCTGGGCGTCGGTAGGGGAGTCCGTGAAGCGGACCCAGCCGGCCCGGGCGAGGTGGAAGACAAAATGCAGCCCGTCCGCTTCCACGCTGACAAACTTGCCGAACCTTTTCACGCCGCTGACGGCCTTGCCCTGGAGATCGGAGTAGGGAGGGTCTGCCGTCTTGAGCACGGCGAAGGAGACCGGCTGGATTTTCCGCACCATTGCTCCGCGCAGGTGCTCGTCCAGAAAGTCCGTCAGGGCCGCAACTTCAGGGAGCTCAGGCATGGCCTAACCCTGGCGTGTCCGGACGGTCCCGGCGCCCCGGTTGTTCACATTCCCGCCCTTCAGCGGAGCAAGTTCTGCCATGGCACCATCTTCGCAGATCCCTCCCCGGCCCCTGCCCGATATGCCTATACTTTCAGCGGCGGCTAGAACAAACGACTGCCGCCGCCAGGTGATTGACCCGATGAAAGGCCCGTCATGAGCATCATTCCCGAAGACCTGTCCTACACCGCAGAACACGAATGGGTTTCGGCCCCCAACGCCGACGGGGTTGTGCGCGTCGGCATCACTGATTTTGCCCAGGACGCCCTCGGGGATGTCGTCTACGCCCAGATGCCCGAGGTCGGGACCACCATCAAGGCCAACGACGTCGTCGGAGAGGTCGAATCCACCAAGAGCGTCAGCGACATTTACGCCCCGGTGACGGGCGAGGTGGTCGCCAGGAACGAGTCGCTGGACACCGATTCCGCCCTTATCAACTCCGATCCGTACGGTGAAGGCTGGCTGATCGAAATCAAGCTCGCAGAAGCCGACGCGGTCGAGTCCTTGCTCAGTGCATCCGAGTATGAACAGCAGGTAGGCTAAAGACAGAGGTCATTCGGGCCGGGGCCGCCGGCGAGTGTTGTTGGGATAACAAAACAAAGCCGCGCCCCGCCGAAGGGCCTCATTACCGGGACTGCACGGCTTTTCCGGACGGCATGCGTTGTTTGCAGGGGGGACACCTGCAACGAATGAGGAGGACTCAATGTTTGGGCACGAACGGAACGACACCGGTGACGGTTACGGCACGGGTGGAGTGAAGGCTTCGGAGACCACGTCGATCAACCTCACTCCGGTGCGCGACGAACCCAATTTCACGCCGAAGCTTTCGACTGAGGAACGGGCAGCGGTTGAGGCCCTTCCCTTCGGATCGGCCCTGCTCGTGGCGCACAGCGGCCCCAACGCCGGTGCACGGTTCCTGCTGGACTCCGACGTCACCACGGCGGGCCGCCACCCGGACGCCGACATCTTCCTCGACGACGTCACTGTCTCGCGCAGGCACGTTGAATTCCGCCGCACCGCGCGCAGCTTTGAGGTTGTGGACACCGGGAGCCTGAACGGCACCTACGTCAACCACGACCGCGTGGACTCGGTGGAACTGAAGTCCGGCAACGAGGTCCAGATCGGCAAATTCCGCCTCACCTTCTACCTCAGCCCTGCCCGCGCAGCAGGCAACGTCTGATTCCGGGGTAGTTGCCTGTGGCCACGGCACATGCGGATCGGCGCGGACCCCAGGTTCTGAACATCGGGGAAGTCCTGGCTCAACTGAGCGACGACTTCCCCAGCATGACTGCGTCAAAAATCCGGTTCCTTGAAGAAAAGGGACTCATCAACCCGCAGCGGACACCTGCCGGCTACCGTCAGTACTCCGAGAACGACGTCGAACGGCTGCGCTTCGTCCTCTCACTCCAGCGTGACCAGTACCTGCCGCTGAAGGTCATCAAGGACTACCTTGATGCGATCGACCGGGGCGAACGGCCGGAGAACCTGCCGGCAGGCGTCACGTTGTCCCCGCGGATTGTCTCCGAGGAGCTCGCCTCCGAGCTGCACAGCCGGGCACGCAGGCTCAGCGAGGAGCAGCTGCGCGCGGAATCCGGGGCGAGCGTCCCGTTGCTGGAATCGCTCCTGAGCTACGGCCTGATCGGGCACGTCAACGGCAAATTCGACGAACACGCGCTGCAGGTCGCGCGGGCCTGCGTCCAGCTGGAGAGCCATGGCCTGGAACCCCGCCACCTGCGGCCCTTCCAGGCCGCTGCCGACCGCGAATTCGGGCTCGTGGAGCGTGCTGTGGCCACCCTGACCTCCCGCAAGGACGCAGCCTCCCACGCCCGCGCCGCCGAGGCGGCCCGGGAAATCAGCGACCTCTGCCTGTCCTTGCACCAGGCGCTGGTCCACGACCGCATCTCAAGGATGGACATCTGATGATTGAGGTGGAGATTGTCGGCGTGCGGATCGAGTTGCCGTCCAACCAGCCGCTTGTCCTGCTCAAGGAAATCCATGGTGAGCGCCACGTGCCCATCTGGATCGGGACCCCGGAGGCCAGCGCCATCGCCCTGGCCCAGCAGGGGGTCATCCCGCCCCGGCCGATGACCCACGACCTCCTGGTGGACGTTGTCGAGGCCCTGGGCCACACCATCGTCAGCGTCAACATCGTGGCGGTGGAGGACAACATCTTCTACGGGCAGCTGCAGTTCGAGAACGGCACCACCGTGAGCTCCCGGGCCTCCGATGGGTTGGCCGTTGCCCTGCGCGCCAAGTGCCGGATCTGGTGCGCCGACGCCGTCATGGACGAGGCCGGCGTCCGGATCACCGAACACGACGAGGGCGAGGACACGCACCCCGGACCCGCCGTGGACGAGGAAGGCGAACTGCGGCGCTTCCGCGAGTTCCTCGACGACGTCGAACCCGAAGACTTCGGCGGCTGAGCCGGCCGAGGCAACCGGCGCCAGGGAACCTGCCCGATTGCGGGCGTGCCTGTGACTGCTGGTGTTTCTGATACGTGCGTGACAGCTGTGGCGGCACCAAACGTTAAAGCCGAGGATGAAACTTTCGACACGCCCTTGGAATAGCCCCAACGTCTTTGACCTTGGGCCTTGGCAGGCCTAACGTCGGAGGTACAAGTTCCCATTGCATACGGTAGCCGCGCAAGTCACACTGGAAGGTGCAGCCCGGCTGAATTACACGGATGAAGTATTCATCCGGTGTCATGCAGCTGTTCACATCTATTGCTGCCGATGCAACAATCCCATGGGAACCCACGACAAGGAGGGTCCACGTGAGTCCGAAAGGCGAAGCAGGCGAGCTGAAGCAGGCCTCAACGGCCGGCGTTGCTGTGCCCGCCAGCGGTGCCCAAGGCCTGCTGTTCACCGAGGATCTCCCCGTTCTGGACGAGGACGCGGGCTACCGCGGACCCACCGCCTGCAAGGCGGCCGGCATTACCTACCGCCAACTCGATTATTGGGCGCGCACCGGACTCGTTGAGCCCGCCGTCCGCGGCGCGGCCGGCTCCGGCTCGCAGCGGCTCTACGGCTTCCGCGACATTCTGGTTCTCAAGGTGGTCAAACGGCTCCTGGACACGGGCGTCTCCCTGCAACAGATCCGCACCGCCGTGGAACACCTGCGGGAGCGCGGCGTCGAGGACCTCGCCCAAATCACGCTCATGAGCGACGGCGCCAGTGTCTACGAGTGCACGTCGGCAGATGAAGTCATCGATCTCGTCCAGGGCGGCCAGGGGGTGTTCGGCATCGCCGTCGGCCGCGTATGGCGCGAAGTTGAGGGAAGCCTCGCAGCCCTTCCCAGCGAACACGCCGCGGACCAGTCCTTTCCCGACGACGAGCTGAGCAAACGCCGAGCGGCCCGCAAGATCGGCTAGCTCCCACAGCTGCAGGCATGACTGCGTACTGACACGACTGAGCACAGAAACGACTGAGGCCGCCTCCCGGACAGGGAAGGCGGCCTCATTTTGTTGGGCTGTGTACGGCAGTCCGGGGCTACCGAAGGCTGCGGTCGCGGACAGCGCCGGCCGGGGCCACGCTGCCCTGGTTCAACAGGTTCTGCAGCAGGGCATCGAAGAGCCCGGCCGCATTCTTGGCCGAGTCGCCGGGCCAGTGGTGGATGGAGTGGGCCGCGCCTTGGATCTGTTGCCAGTTGGCCTGCTCCGGGATATGCGGGCTCAACAGCAGCTGGCCGAACATGGATTCCATCTCCGAGAGCCGGAACGTGTGCTCGGCCGAACTGCTGCGCACCCTGTTGGCCACGATGCCGGCGGGGGACAGCTTGGGGGCGAATTCCTGCCGGAACAGCTGGATGGCGCGCATGGTGCGTTCTGTGCCGGCCACCGAGAAAAGCCCGGGCTCGGCCACCAGGGTCACCTTGTCGCTTGCGGACCACGCCATCCGGGTCAGGCCGTTCAGTGACGGGGGGCAGTCGACCAGGACGAGTGCGTAGTTCGTGGCGCCGGCCAGGACCGTGGAAAGCCGGCGAAGGTCGCGGCGGCCCAGGTCGGGGCGGTCGTAGATGCCGGTATAGGCGGAGCCGACGGCCACGTCCAGGACGGATGTTGCCGCGCCGGACTGTATCCTGCCGTTCGCACTGCCGTTGGCGTTGCCGCGGCCGTTGATCCGGGCGTGTTCCACCCAGCCGCTGGGGACCACGTTGTCCGCCAGATGTGCCCGCCGCGGCGACCTCAGCATCCTGCCGATATCGAGCTGATCGTCCGGACTCACGCCCAGGGCCGTGCTGGCGTCAGCATGCGGATCAAGGTCGACGACGAGGGTGGGGATGCCGGCGGCCAATGCCGCCGACGCCAGTCCGGTGGTCACGGATGTCTTGCCGACACCGCCTTTGAGGCTGCTGATGCTCACTACTTGCACTTGAAAAACCAATACCTAACGCCGGTTGCCGAGACGGGGTCGTGCCGGCTCCTGCGTTCTTCGGAGCCGGGGCGTGCATGCGCCACCCACCCACTCATCATATGTTGATGCTCCGGCGAAACCCGTTTCATCCGGCGTGGGGCGCCAGAACCTCGCCAATCGGACGGACGGGGAAAGCTCTAAGGCCAAGGCCCTGCCCATCGCGGCGTCCGTGACGGATAATGCTGTGACGGTCGCCACAATGATTTGTGTTTGCCCGCACAGGTCCTAGACACTGTGAGCACTTACCGATACGCCCGCGATGAAGCAGGAGAAGTATGTTTTCTAAGATTCTGGTGGCCAACCGCGGCGAAATCGCGATTCGCGCCTTCCGCGCGAGCTACGAGCTGGGTGCCAAGACTGTCGCTGTGTTTCCCCATGAGGACCGCAACTCCATTCACCGCCAGAAGGCCGATGAGGCGTATCTGATCGGCGAGGAGGGACACCCGGTCCGGGCCTACCTGGACGTTGATGAGGTGGTGCGCGTCGCCAAGGAGTCCGGGGCGGACGCCATTTACCCCGGTTACGGTTTCCTCTCCGAGAACCCGCGCCTGGCGCGGGCCGCGAAGGAGGCCGGCATCACCTTCGTCGGGCCGCCGGCCGAGGTTCTGGAACTCGCCGGTAATAAGGTTGCCGCCCTCGAGGCCGCGCGCAAGGCCGGCGTCCCGGTCCTCAAGTCCAGCCAGCCGTCGAAGGACCTGGACGAACTGATCGCCGCCGCGGATGAAATCGGCTTCCCCATTTTTGCCAAGGCCGTCGCCGGCGGCGGCGGGCGCGGCATGCGCCGCGTGGACACCCGCGAGGCGCTTCCGGAGGCTCTGCAGGCCGCCATGCGCGAAGCCGACGCCGCGTTCGGCGACCCCACCATGTTCCTGGAGCAGGCCGTCCTGCGCCCGCGCCACATCGAGGTCCAGATCCTGGCCGACGCGGAGGGCAACGTGATGCACCTCTTCGAGCGTGACTGTTCCATCCAGCGCCGCCACCAGAAGGTCATCGAGATCGCCCCCGCCCCGAATCTCGACGAAGGCATCCGGCAGGCGCTGTACCGCGACGCCGTGAAGTTCGCGAAGGCGCTGAACTACGTCAACGCCGGTACCGTCGAATTCCTTGTCGACACGGTGGGTGAGCGGGCCGGCCAGCACGTGTTCATCGAAATGAACCCCCGGATCCAGGTCGAGCACACGGTGACCGAGGAAGTCACCGACGTCGACCTCGTCCAGGCGCAGCTGCGCATCGCCGCCGGTGAGAGCCTCGCGGACCTGGGCCTGTCCCAGGAGAGCGTCCAGCTCAAGGGTGCCGCCCTGCAGTGCCGCATCACCACGGAGGACCCGGCCAACGGCTTCCGGCCCGACGTCGGCAAGATCACCGGCTACCGCTCGGCCGGCGGTGCCGGCGTCCGGCTCGACGGCGGCACCGTCTACTCGGGCGCGGAGATCAGCCCGCACTTCGACTCCATGCTGGTCAAGCTGACCTGCCGCGGACGCAACTACCCGGCCGCCGTCGCCCGGGCACGCCGCGCCCTCGCCGAGTTCCGCATCCGCGGCGTGTCCACCAACATCTCCTTCCTGCAGGCTGTCCTGGACGATCCCGACTTCGTCGCCGGGGATGTGGCCACCTCGTTCATTGACGAACGGCCCCAGCTGCTGAAGGCACGGGTCTCGGCCGACCGCGGCACCAAGTTGCTGACCTGGCTTGCCGACGTCACGGTCAACAAGCCCAACGGCGAACTCAAGGTCCACACGGACCCGGCGGACAAGCTACCGGCCTTGGATGACGCCCCGGCCCGGCCGGGGTCCCGCCAGCGTCTCCAGGAACTCGGCCCCGAAGGGTTTGCCCGTGCCCTGCGCGCGCAGGACGCCGTGGCCGTCACAGACACCACGTTCCGCGACGCGCACCAGTCCCTGCTCGCCACCCGGGTGCGCACCCGGGACCTCGTGGCGGCCGGTCCCGCAGAATCCAAGCTGCTCCCCGAGCTGCTCTCGGTCGAGGCCTGGGGCGGGGCGACCTACGACGTCGCCCTGCGCTTCCTCGGCGAAGATCCCTGGGACCGGCTTGCCGCCCTGCGCAAGGCCATGCCGAACCTGTGCCTGCAGATGCTGCTCCGCGGCCGCAACACCGTCGGCTACACGCCCTACCCGGAAGAGGTCACGGTGGCGTTCGTCAACGAGGCCGCCGCCACGGGCATCGACATTTTCCGGATCTTCGACGCCCTCAACGACGTCAACCAGATGGCTCCGGCCATCCGGGCCGTCCGCGAGACCGGTACCGCCGTCGCCGAGGTTGCCCTCTGCTACACCGCGGACATGCTGGACCCGGAGGAAACGCTCTACACCCTGGATTACTACCTGGAACTGGCGCAGAAAATCGTCGACGCCGGGGCGCACATCCTGGCGATCAAGGACATGGCCGGACTGCTGCGTCCGGCTGCCGCGGCGCGCCTGGTCTCGGCGCTGCGGGAGCGGTTCGACCTCCCCGTCCACCTGCACACCCACGACACCGCCGGCGGCCAGCTGGCCACGCTCCTCGCGGCCGTGGATGCCGGCGTGGACGCCGTAGACGTGGCCTCTGCCTCCCTGGCCGGAACCACCAGCCAGCCCTCGGCCTCGGCCCTCGTCGCCGCACTGGCCCACACGCCGCGCGACACCGGCCTCAGCCTGGCGAACGTCTGCGCCCTCGAGCCTTACTGGGAAGCCGTCCGCCGGGTCTACGCGCCGTTCGAGTCCGGACTGCCGGGCCCCACAGGCCGGGTCTACCAGCACGAAATTCCGGGCGGCCAGCTCTCCAACCTGCGCCAGCAGGCAATGGCGCTGGGCCTGGGCGAGCGTTTCGAGGCGATCGAGGACATGTACACCGCGGCGGACCGGATCCTCGGCCGCCTGGTCAAGGTGACCCCGTCGTCCAAGGTGGTGGGCGACCTCGCCCTGCACCTGGTAGGCCTCAACGCCGACCCGGAAGACTTCAACGAGAACCCGCAAAAGTACGACGTCCCGGATTCCGTGATCGGCTTCCTCTCCGGCGAGCTCGGTGACCCGCCCGGCGGCTGGCCCGAGCCCTTCCGGACCAAGGCGCTGCAGGGGCGCACCGTCAAGGTCCGCGACGTCGAGATCAGCGCCGAGGACAGCGCCGCGCTCAACGGCGATTCCAAGACCCGGCGGGGCACGCTCAACCGCCTGCTCTTCGCCGGTCCCACCAAGGACTACCAGAAGAGCGTGGAGTCCTACGGCAACCTTTCGGTGCTGGACACGCGGGACTACCTCTTCGGGCTGCAGCGCGGCGCGGAGCACGAGATCGAGCTCGAGAAGGGCGTCCGGCTGATCGCCTCGCTCGAGGCCGTCTCCGAGCCGGACGAGAAGGGCATGCGCACGGTAATGTGCACGCTCAACGGCCAGTCCCGGCCGGTGGTGGTCCGCGACCGTTCAGTGGTGAGCAACGTCAAGGCCGCCGAACGCGCCGACACGTCCCAGCCGGGCCAGGTCGCCTCGCCGTTCGCCGGTGCCGTCACGCTCACCGTCAAGGCCGGGGACACCGTCAAGGCCGGCGACACGGTGGCCACGATCGAGGCCATGAAGATGGAGGCGTCCATCACGACGCCGGTGGCCGGCACCGTCGCGCGGCTCGCCGTCGCCGGGATCGAACAGGTCCAGGGCGGGGATCTGCTGCTCGTCGTCGAATAGCGGCAGCGCGGCAACCCGCACCCCATTAACACTGAAGGGTCCTTCCGGCTTCCGCCGGAAGGACCCTTGTGTTTCTGCCGAGCACTGCCTCCCGCGTTGCTCTGGTGCGGGGCGGTCGCGGTTGCAGCCTAGGCGAGAGTGGGTCGCTTGGCGCTGTACATTTCCTCGATCACGTTCTCGAAGTCCTTGAGCACCTGGGCCCGCTTGACCTTCATGGAGGGGGTCAGATGTCCGGAGGCCTCGGTGAAGTCGGCCGGCACGATCCGGAAGGACTTGATCGCCTCGGCCTGGGACACAGACTGGTTGGCGTGGTTGATGAGCTCCTGGACCGCGGCCTTGACGGCGGGGTTGACGGCAGCCTCGGCGAGAGGGGTCGAGGCCGGGAGCCCGTGGCGGCCCAGCCAGCCGGGGAGGGCTTCCTCGTCCAGGGTCACAAGGGCGCCGATGAACGGGCGGTTGTCGCCCACCACGAGCACCTGCGAGACGAGCGCGTCCGCCCGGATCTGGTCTTCCAGCAGGGCAGGGACCACGTTCTTTCCGCCGGCCGTGACGATGATTTCCTTCTTGCGCCCGGTGATGGTCAGGAATCCAGCCTCGTCCAGCTGGCCGATGTCTCCCGTGCGGAACCAGCCGTCGTCGTCGAAGGTCGCGGCGGACAGGTCATCGCGCTTGTAGTAGCCGCGCATGACGCACACGCCCTTGGCGAGGATCTCGCCGTCGTCCGCGATCCTGACGGAGTTGCCCGGAATCGGGGCGCCGACGGTGCCGATCTTGATCAGGTCGGGGGTGTTGACCGTGACCGGGGCCGTGGTTTCAGTCAGCCCGTACCCTTCCAGGATCTGCATGCCGATGCCCTGGAAGAAGTGGCCCAGCCGTTCACCGAGCGGGCCGCCGCCGGAAACGGCATGGGAGACGTTCCCGCCCATTGCGGCCCGGAGCTTGCTGTACACGAGCTTGTCGAACACGGCGTGCTTGAGCTTCAGTACGAGCCCGACCTTGCCGGCCTGCCGGGCCCGGGAGAATTCGATGGCGGTGTCCGCGGCGCGGTGGAAGATGGCGCCCTTGCCGCCGTCCTCGGCCTTGGTCAGGGCCGAGTTGTAGACCTTCTCGAAAACGCGCGGGACGGCGAGGATAAAGGTCGGTTTGTAGCTCTGCAGATCCGGCAGCAGGTTCTTGATATCCGGGGTGTGCGCCACCGTGACGCCGGCCGCGACTGCCAGCACAGAGATGAAGCGTGCGAAGACGTGGGCCATGGGCAGGAACATGATGGTCCGTGCCTGCTCGTGGACGATCGTGCCCAGCGACGTGACCAGCGCGTTCTCGGACAGTTCCACGAAGTTGCCGTGCGTCAGCTCGCAGCCCTTGGGCCGGCCGGTGGTGCCCGAGGTGTAGATGATCGTGGCAACATCGTTCAGGGACGCCTGGCTGCGGCGTGCTTCGAGCTCGGCATCGCTGACGCCGGCTCCGGCCGCACGGACCTCGTCCAGGCTGTCGCCCTCGAGTTGCCAGACATGCCCCAGGGCGGTGAGGCCCTCGGAGGTGGCCGCCTGCCGGATGATGTCCTCGTGGTGCGCCGATTCGCCAAATGCGGCCACGGCGCCGGAGTCGCCAAGGTTCCAGGCCACTTGAGAGGGGGAGGAGGTTTCATAGATCGGGACCGAGACGGCGCCGGCGAACCAGATGGCGAAGTCGATCAGGGCCCATTCATACCGGGTGCGGGACATGATGCCCACCCGGTCGCCGGCGGCCACACCGCTGGCCATGAG
Source organism: Arthrobacter sp. P1_D12 (assembly GCF_056406175.1). NCBI lineage: Bacteria > Bacillati > Actinomycetota > Actinomycetes > Micrococcales > Micrococcaceae > Arthrobacter > Arthrobacter sp. P1_D12. The sequence continues at coordinate 61,567 of NZ_JBFUAR010000007.1, read as the reverse complement.
GCCCTTGGCGAGGGCCGAGACGTCGGCCAGGAATTCGGTGGCGCGGACGTCCTGCCACTGGCCGGCTGCGTCGAGCCGCGAGAACAGCGCAGGGTTGGAGGCCTTGGCCGCCTGGCGCACCACTAGATCGGTGACATTGGTGTCCGGATCGACATTCACCAGGGGCGGGACAATGATTTCTCGCACGACAGCTCCTTTGGTATCCATAGGCCCGCAAGGGGTACCGCTAAGCCTAGTATGCGGCCCCCCGAAGGTGTGTTCTGCGACACCTACTGGCCAGTAACTTTACGGTCGGGACCGCCGTTCCGCCAGTCGGGGATGCTGCGGGCACGTGGGCGGCGCTCTGCTGCCGCGTCATGCGGCCGGGCCTTCGCTGCCGTTGCGGCCCCGGCGAATAGAATGGGGCACCATGCAGACACCATCACCCGGCCGGCAGTCCGGCCTGCGCCGTCGGACCGCCGCCTGGCGAAGCAGGACCCTGGCCGGCGCCGCGGCCGCCACTGCCGGGCACGACCTCCGCTCACACCTGCGGCTGGGCCGCAAGGGCCTGGCGATCGGCGTCGACATCGGGGGAACCAAGGTTGCTGCCGGCGTGGTGGACGCCGAGGGCAGGATCCTCAGCCAGGCCAAACGCTCCACCCCGGGCAACGACCCGCGCGCCGTGGAACAGGTCATTGTCGAACTGGTCGGAGAGCTGGGCGCCGGACACCGGATCTGGTCGGTCGGAATCGGCGCCGCCGGCTGGATGGACCTCGACGGCGGCACTGTCCTCTTCAGCCCGCACCTGGCCTGGCGCAATGAACCGCTGCGCGAGAACCTGCAGCGGCTGCTGCGCCGCCCCGTCCTGCTGACCAACGACGCCGACGCCGCCGCCTGGGCGGAATGGCGCTTCGGCGCCGGGCAGGGACAGGACCGTCTGGTCTGCATCACCCTGGGAACGGGAATCGGCGGGGCCATGGTCATGGACGGACGGCTCGAACGCGGCCGCTTCGGTGTGGCGGGGGAGTTCGGCCACCAGATCATCATGCCGGGCGGACACCGCTGCGAGTGCGGCAACCGCGGCTGCTGGGAACAATACGCCTCGGGCAATGCGCTCGGCCGCGAGGCCAGGGAACTGGCCGCCGCGAATTCCCCGGTTGCCCAGGAACTGCTCAAGGCCGTGGACGGCGACGTGGGACGCATTACGGGCGTGATCGTGACGGAGCTGGCCAAGGCCGGGGACCAGACCTCCCGCGAACTCCTCGAAGACGTCGGGGAATGGCTGGGCCTTGGCCTGGCGAACCTCGCAGCGGCACTGGACCCAGGCAAGTTCGTGATCGGCGGCGGACTGTGCGACGCCGGCGAGCTGCTCGTCGCGCCGGCCCGGAAGGCCTTCGCGCGGAACCTCACCGGCCGCGGCTTCCGCCCCGCGGCGGAGATCGAACTGGCGGCCCTGGGACCCAACGCCGGGCTGATCGGCGCCGCAGACCTCTCCCGGGTCAGCAGCCGCATGCACACCCAGTAGCGTGCCTTCCTACGCCCTGAACCAACCAGTGCGCGGGTTGGCGTCCTGACTGGGTGGATTAGATGCGAGCCCCGTCGTCGTGCTCGTCCTTCTCGCCCGGCAGCTTCATGATCAGGAACACCACGGAGGCCGCGAACGCGGCCACCATGCCCACGATCGCCAGCGTCGGGGCCGACCGCCAGAACATCGCCGAGAACACGAGCGCAATCGGGCCACCCACCGCGCCAATCCAGGCAAGGACGGTCATCGGATCTGCACCGGCCAGGCTGGGCGGCTCCTCCGGGACGAACACGCCATCGTCGTCGTCGGCCTCGTAGTCCCGGGGGCCGGATGCGGTGTCCGGTGCCTCACTGCTGCCCGCGGCCGGGTTCCCCGGGGCGGAGGCGAGCCGCTCCCTGGCGGAAAGTTCGATCGGCGCGACGCCGGCGAGGCCCAGCGGGTCGAAATCGCTGAACGACCTGTTCGCACCGGTGCCGGCGCCGGATCCAGCGCCGGTGCCGGCGGCGCTGTCCGTTCCGCCGGCCGGGCCGTCAGTTCCCCCGACTGCCTCGTCCCCGGCTGCCCCGACCCCTTCCAGCCTGGCGACGAGATCCAGCCACACGGCGTCGTCATCGGCAAGCGGTGCGTCCGCGGCGGCCGGGTCCTGCGCCTCAGGGGGCGGGGTAGTGCCCGGACGCTGGAGGCCGGATGCGTCAGCGCCAGGCGACCGGGCGTCGTCGGGGTCAGGGGTCTCGGGGTCCGGGACGCCGGGGTCCGGTTTAGTCATTGGCCGTGTCCTTCCGGCTGGCGCGGGCGGCGCCCGGACCGGCGGCGGCTGCAACGGACCGGACAAATTCGGCCGTGCCACGGAAGATCTCGGGCGCGTCGTTGTCCATGGTAGCGACGTGGTAGCTGTTTTCCAGCCGGACCACCTCGAGCGGGGCGTTGGTCAACCCGCGGCGCAGGGCCTCCATGCTGGACTCGGACACCACATGGTCCACTGTGGAACGGTAGACCCGGACCGGAGCCGTGACGCGGGGCAGCAGCCGCACGGTGTCCTTGAACATCTTGTTGAGCTCGTGCGCGGCGGCCACCGGAGTGCGCGGGTAGGCGCACTCATCCATGCCCGGTTTGAGAATGTCATTGGCGATCGCCGGGGTGCTCTTGAGAACAAACTTCAAGACGCCCGCCAGCGGGGCGCGGGGATCATCGATAACCAGGCCGGGGTTGACCACCACCACCCCCGCCACGGGGCGGGTGGCCGCGATCCGCAACGCGAGGGCGCCGCCCATGGACAGCCCCGCCACGACCACGACGTCGCATTCTTCCGCAAGCTCCAGGTAGGCCGCGTCCAAGGCAGCATGCCAGTCCTGCCACCGGGTCTTGGCCAGCTCCTGCCAGCTCGTTCCGTGCCCCGGCAGCAGGGGCAGCCGGACGGCGAACCCGGCACCGGCCAGGGACAACGCCCAGTCCCGCACACCGTGCGGGCTACCGGTGAAGCCGTGCGAGACCACGACGCCGGTCCGGGGGATGGTTCCCGTGAACGGGCTGCTGAACGGCGAGTGGTCCGGGAGGATGCTCATGGGGTCTCCGAGGGGGCGCGGGGCGGCGAAATGGCGTGGGCGTGCTGCAGGAAAAAACGCACTGATTCTTCAAAGAGTAGCGGCGCATCGGCGTCCAGGGTGGCAACGTGCCCGCTGTGCGGAAGGGGAACCACCGTGAGTTCCCGGGACCCGAGCCGCCTGCGCAGCAGCGCCAGGGACGACGGCGGGACCACGGCGTCGGTGTCCGACTTGAACACCAGGGCCGGGGCGGAGACGGACGGCAGGTCCCGGAGGGTCGCGGCGAACAGCCGGCGCAACTGGTGGACGGCGGCCAGCGGCGTCAGGGAGTAGTCACCGTCGTCAGTGGTGGCCGCCGTGGAATTCTCCTCCTGGATGGGCGTGGTCGTGCGCTGGAAGTACTTGAGCAGTCCCACGATCCGGACCCTGCGGTCATAGAAGCTCAGGCCGGGGTTGACGGCGGCCACGCCGGCCACGCTGTGGCGGGCCGCGGTACGCAGGGCGATCGTGCCGCCCATGGACAGTCCCGCGACATAGCAGTCATCAGTCCGGGCGGCCAGGTCCAGGTACGCCGTTTCAAAGCTCCTGTACCAGTCCTGCCAGCCCTGCCGGGCGAGGTCCCGCCAGTGGGTGCCGTGCCCGGGCAGAAGCGGTACCGATACGGCGAAGCCCTGGGCGGCGAGGTGGCGGGCCCACGGCAGGACGCTGAGCGGGCTGCCTGTGAAGCCGTGGCAGATGGCCACACCGGTCCGGGCGTTCGGGCCGTGGCCGGGGTAGCTGAAAGCGGCGGGCGCAGGGGAAGTGCTGCTTTCAGTCATGAGCCCATCGTGTCACCCTTAGCGCCAAAACTCACTAGAGTAAGGTGTCCATTGAAGCCTGGCCGGACCGGTTCGGGCCGCAGGCCAGACGCCTTCCGGAGAGGTCACCGAGTGTTTTATTGGTTCATGAAGACGTTTGTCCTGGGGCCGGTGCTCAGGCTGCTGTTCCGGCCCTGGGTCAAGGGCCTTGACAACGCCCCTGCCGAGGGCGCCGCGATCCTTGCCTCGAACCACCTCTCCTTCTCGGATTCCATCTTCATGCCGGTCATGGTGCCGCGGCCGGTCGCGTTCCTGGCGAAATCCGAATACTTCACCGGCACCGGGATCAAGGGCAGGCTGACCGCAGCCTTCTTCCGGCTCACCAACCAGCTCCCCATGGACCGGTCCGGGGGCGCCGCGTCCGCGCAGTCGCTGAACGCCGGCATGGACGTGCTCAAGAAGGGTTCCCTCCTGGGCATCTACCCCGAGGGGACCCGCAGCCCCGACGGGCGCCTCTACCGCGGCAAGGTGGGGGTTGCGCGCCTTGCGCTGCAGGCCCGTGTTCCGGTCATCCCGGTGGCAATGATCGGAACGGACAAAGTCCAGCCGATCGGCAAGCGCGTGCCCAACATCCGCCGCATCGGCATGATCTTTGGCGAACCGCTCGACTTCAGCCGCTACTACGGCATGGAGGATGACCGGCTGATCCAGCGTTCAGTGACCGACGAGATCATGTACGAACTCATGCGCCTCTCCGGCCAGGAATACGTGGATGAGTACGCCGCCGTCGTAAAGCTCCGCCTGGCGGGCAAAGCGCAGGACGCGGCCCCGGACAAAACCCTTGCCGGCCCTGACGCGGTGCAGGATGCGGCCGCCGGCAATACCCCGAACGAAGCCCCAAACACGGCCCCACCGGAAACCCCGAATGAAACCGCTGCCGGGGACGCGGGGCCGGAGGTTCCCGGCCCCGCATGAGCGGGCCACGGGCGCCATATGACGGCAGCCGGGCTGTCAATGACAGGCAGGGCCCCCGAACCTTGATGGGACTACTATCCTTAGATAGTGACCGAGCTATCTGAGAAACCAGTTTCCCCGCTGACCAGCACCGCCCAGAGCGGAGCCGCCAACTATCCCGGACTGGACAACTGGCGGGAGCTCCCGGCCTCGCAGCAGCCCACCTGGTCGGACCCGGCTGTGTTCGAGGCGTCCGTCAAGGAACTTTCCGTCCTCCCGCCCCTTGTGTTCGCCGGCGAAGTGGACATTCTTCGCGAGCGGCTCGCCGCCGCCGCGCAGGGCAAGGCGTTCCTGCTCCAGGGCGGCGACTGCGCCGAGACCTTCGAAGCCGCGACGGCGGACAAGATCAGCGCCCGCGTCCGGACCATCCTGCAGATGGCCGTTGTCCTGACCTACGGCGCGGCCATGCCCGTCATCAAGATGGGCCGCATGGCTGGCCAGTTCGCCAAGCCCCGCTCCTCCAACGATGAAACGCGCGACGGCGTCACCCTGCCGGCCTACCGGGGCGACATCGTCAACGGCTACGATTTCACGCCCGAGTCCCGCGCCCACGACGCCGGCCGGATGCTCAAGGCCTACCACACCTCCGCTTCGACGCTGAACCTGATCCGCGCCTTCACCCAGGGCGGTTTCGCGGACCTGCGCCTGGTGCACCAGTGGAACAAGGGCTTCACCGAGAACCCGGCCCACGCCCGCTACGAGTCCCTGGCCCGGGACATCGACCGCGCCATCAAGTTCATGGCCTCCTGCGGTGCCGATTTCGAGGCCCTGAAGCGGGTGGAATTCTACGCGAGCCACGAGGCCCTGCTGCTGGACTACGAGCGCGCCCTGACCCGCATCGACTCGCGCACGGGGCTGCCCTACGACACCTCCGCGCACTTCCTCTGGATCGGGGAGCGGACCCGCGAGCTGGACCACGCACACGTCGACTTCCTCTCCCGCGTCCGCAACCCGATCGGCGTCAAGCTCGGCCCGTCGACCAGCGGCGACGACGCCCTGCGCCTGATCGACAAGCTGGATCCGAACCGGGAGCCCGGCCGGCTCACCTTCATCACCCGCATGGGTGCGGGCAACATCCGCGAGAAGCTGCCGGCGATCGTCGAGCGCGTCACCGCCTCCGGAGCCCAGGTCCTTTGGGTCACCGACCCCATGCACGGGAACACGGTCACCTCGCCCAACGGCTACAAGACCCGCAATTTCGACGACGTCATTGACGAAGTGCGCGGATTCTTCGAAGTCCACCACGCGCTCGGCACCGTTCCCGGCGGCCTGCACGTGGAGATGACGGGTGACGACGTCGCCGAGTGCCTCGGCGGAGCCGACCCGATCGACCAGGAAGCCTTCCTGGACCGCTACGAGTCCGTCTGCGATCCGCGCCTGAACCACATGCAGTCGCTCGAGATGGCGTTCCTGGTGGCCGGAGCGCTCTCCAAGCGCTGACGCACTGATGGACAGAACGCGTCCGGCAGAACGCATTCCGGCAGAACGTTTCCCACAGAACGCATTCTGACAAAAAGCTCCGCCCGGCTACAGCAGCCGGGCGGAGCTTTCTTGTGCGAGCAGCAGGGGCCGGAGCGGGGTGCCAGTCAGACGACGGTGAGCGTGACGGTCGAGCCTTCCGGGGCCTTCGTGTCCACCGGATTCTGGTCCCGGACCGTGCCGAAGAAACCGCCGAGGATGTTATCGACCTGGACCTTGAAGCCGAGTTTCTCAAGGGCTTCCTGGGCCTCCGAGGCCTGCTTGCCGATGAAGCTGGGCACCTCGACGAGCTTCGGGCCCTTCGAGATGGTCAAGGTGACGGTGCCGCCCTTGGTCAGGTTGCCGGAGGCCGGGTCCTGCGCCAGCACCGCGCCCTCGGGGACATTCCTGTCGTTCACTGCTTCCGGGGCCACCACGGCCTTCAGGCCTGCATCCTCAAGGGACTTAACGGCGGCGTCCTGCCCCTGCCCGCGGACATCCGGGACCGGGATGGGCTGCGGGCCCTTCGAGACGGTCAGGCCCACTGGCGTCCCGTGCCTGACCGGGTTGCCGCTGCGCGGAGCCTGGGCAAGGACGGTTCCGGCAGGTGCCTTCTCGTCGAAGGTCTCGGTAATCGGGCCCAAAGCCATCTGGGCGCCGTTGAGCGTGGTCTTGGCCTCCTCCAGGCTCTTGCCGGCCAGTTCCGGCAGCGGGAACAGCTCCGGGCCCTTGGACACGGCCAGCGACACCGGCTGGAACTTGCGGATGACCTCGCCGGCGGTCGGCTCCGAGCCGACCACGAGCCCGGGCGAGACGTCGTCGTCGAAGACATCCTTCACGGTGGATTGGAAGCCGGCGGTGCGGAGCAGGTCCTGGGCCTCGGCAACGGTCTTGTTCGCCACCGGGGGAATCGTTCCCGGCGACCCCGGACCCATGCCGAAGAACCAGCCGGCGACGGCGGCGAGCAGCGCCGCGACGACGAGCAGGACGATCCACAGCAAGCCGCGGCGCCGGGGGTTGCCCTCGTGCAGGGTCCTGGTGGGCGTGGCGGCCGCGCGCTGGCGCGCCTTCTCCTCGTCCCGGTCCAGCTTGCGCTGGGCGCGTTTGCTGGGGGCAACCGCGCTCTCCGCCGGGCCGTCATACCCGGCGCCTTCGTAGGCCGCCTCGTCCGGGGTGGACAACGGTCCGTAGGCCGGACGCCGCGGGGCACCGGACATCACGGTGGTCGGGTTGCCGCTGGTGCGGGAAATCATCTCGGTGGGCCGGGCGAGGCTGCCGTATACCTCAGTCTGCAATTCCGTGGGCCTTTCGGCGGGCGGCAGCACGTGGGCCGTTGCCTGCGCGTCCGACGCCGGACCGGTACCGCCCGGAGGCCGGGTTGGCGGTGCTGCCACGGCCGGCAGGGTGCTGCGGGCCGCCGGCGGCTGGAGGTCGAGTTCGGCGTCGCTGAGGTTGGTCCTGATGTGCCGCAGTTCCGACAACAGGGCGCTGCCGTCGACGGGGCGCTTGTCCGGGTCCCGGTCCGTGCACCACTGGACGAGTTCGTCGATCTCCGCGGCCAGCCCGGGCACCTCCAGCGAAGGCGCTGCGACGGTGGAATTGACGTGCTGGTAGGCGACCTGGATGGGCACGTCGCCTTCGAACGGCTGCCGGCCCGTGATCATTTCGTAGAGCATGATCCCGACCGAATAGATGTCGCTGCGGGCATCTGCCTGTTTGCCCAGGACAAGTTCGGGGGAGATGTAGGCGACAGTCCCGATCAGGGCGCCCGTGCTCGTCGACGTCGAGATAGCGCGTGCCAGGCCGAAGTCGCCAAGCTTGATCCGCCCGTCGTCGGCGATCAGGACATTTTCGGGCTTGATGTCCCGGTGGATCATTCCGGCGGCGTGCGCGGCGCCGAGGCCTTCGACGACCGGATCGATCAGCGCCAGGGCCAGCCGCGGCGACAGGGCGCCCTTGTCATTGAGGACATCCCGCAGCGTGTGGCCCTTGATGAATTCCATCACCAGATATGCGAGCCGGCCGTCTTCGCCCTGGTCCAGGACGCCCACGACGTGCGGGTGGGAGAGCCGGGCGGCAGCCTTGGCTTCGCGGCCCAGCCGGTCAAGGAACTGCGGGTCGTCGGCCAGATGGGGATGGAGCACCTTCAGCGCGACATCACGCTCAAGGCGCTGGTCCGTGGCGAGGTACACGGTGGACATCCCGCCGCGGGCAAGCCTGGATTGAACCTGGTAGCGGTTGTCCACCAGGTTCCCTACGAGAGCATCCGACACGTATTCCTGCACCTTACAATCGTAGTCGCTGGACAGAAACGGGCCCGAATCAACATGCGATCCGGGCCCGTAGCGTCACGCTCCGCCGAAAGGGAGCCTGTGCTGGAGTCTGTAGTTGGCCGAACGGCCGGGTTTAGCCGAACAGCTGCCGGTTGGCCTTGATGGCGGCGACGTAGCCCTTGGTGTCCTCGAACATGCCGTTCTGGCTCACCGAGTACTGGCCCTGGTAGTAGCCGGCAATTGCGGTGTCCACATCCGGGCTCGTGCGGACCAACTGGCGGATGATCGCGATGCCTGCCGTGGCGTTGTCGTACGGATCGAGCAGGTTCAACTTGCGGCCCACCAGATCGGAAGCCCATTCGCCGGAGGACGGGATGACCTGCATGGTGCCGATCGCATTGGCCGGTGACACGGCACGCTGGTCGAAGCCGGATTCCTGGAAGGCAAAAGCCAGTGCAAGGCTGGCGTCCACGCCCATGCGCCGGGCCGTGTCCGCCACGATCGACTTCATCTGCTGGCGGGTGGGCACCGGAGAGGCATTGAGCAGCGCCTTGTTCTGGTTGGCCGAGCTGACCACCGCGGCCGGGTAGCTGAACCCGAGGAACGTGCTGGGCACGAGGGGCGTGGTGGTGGCAGGCGTGCTCGATGCCGGTGCGATGGTCGACGCGCCGGGGATGACGAGCTTCTGGCCGGGGTAGATGATGCTCGACATTGTCAGCCGGTTGGCCGACAGGACGTCCGAGAGCCTGACACCGTTGCGGGCCGCGATGCCCGAGAGGGTGTCGCCGGCCTTGATGGTGTAGGAGCCGGAACTGGCCGGCGCGGGCGCCGACGGCTTGGGTGCGGCGGCCGTCACCGGTGCGGAGGGGGCCGGCGCGCTGGAACCGCCGCCGACCTTGACCTTCTGGCCGGGATAGATCACGGAGCTCATCCCGAGCCCGTTCCACTTGAAGATCTCGGAAAGCCCAACGCCGTGGCGGGTGGCGATGGCGCTCAGGGTGTCGCCGGACTTAACGACGTACACGCTGCCGCCCGAGGCGGGCGTTGTCGGCGTCGACTTCGCCGGTGCGGACGGCTTGGGCGCTGCCGGCGCCGGCGACGAGCCCGTGAGCTTGATCTTCTGCCCCGGGTAGATGATGGTGTTCGCCTGCAGGTTGTTCAGCTTGAGCACGGCAAACGTGTCCAGGCCGTAGCGGCCGGCAATGGCACTGATGGTGTCGCCGCGGGCGATCGTGTAGACGGCCGGAGCAGCCGCCTGCGCGGGCCGCAAGGCGCTCGGCAGCGTCACCGGGACGGAGGCAGCCGGGATCACTGCCGCCTTCAGGGATGTCGCCGCGTCAGCCTTCGCCTGGGCACGCATGGCTGCCGCGAGCGTTGCCGGGACCGACCGCACCCGCGATTCGGCTGCGGCAGGCTGGGCGATCGCCAGGGAGGAAAGCACGACGGCGGGAAGCGCCGCCGTCGTCGCCGCGATAAGCGGCAGGCTGCGCCCCGGACGGAGCTGTGGCGAACGTGAGGTTGTCATTGGAAAGATCCTCTTCTCAGCGGCAACGCTGCGGTCAGGCCGGTAGAACTGGTGTTACCAGTGTGACAAAAGTTATTTCTGTTACAAATGTGATCTATGTGAATCTCTCATGAATTGGCAATTAGCACAAGAACCGTTTGACATTCCGCAAACCGGATTCCGGTGGAGTGTCGCCCGAAAGTCGTTCCAGTGGAGTCCCTCGGTGTTGCCGGGCGGCATTCCGGCTGGGCGGGACCGGCCATGGCCGCAGGGTGAATTCTGCGGATGCCGACTAGGCGGCGGGGCACCGGCCATGGCAATCTTTATGCGTGAGTAATGTAGAAAGCCTCGTGGGCGAATGGCTGCCCCTGCCCGATGTCGCACAGCTTCTGAACGTATCTATCACCAAGGTCCATGCATTGCTGGACGAGCGTGCGCTGGCGGCCGTGAGAATCGGCGACCGGCGCATCCGGTCCGTGCCTGCGGCTTTCATCCAGGACGGGCATGCGGTGGAGAGCCTGAAAGGCACCATCGTTGTTCTCTCAGACGCCGGATACTCGGATGAGGAACTGATCAACTGGCTCTTTACGCCGGACGATTCCCTCCGCGGCCGGCCCATTGACGCCCTGCGGGAAGGGCGCAAGACCGAAATTCGCCGCAGGGCACAATCACTGGCCTGGTAAAAGCACACCGGCAGCAACTGCGCCGGCAGCATCCCCCGGACGTGCCTGACGGGCCGTGCACTGCTCTTGCACCGTGCACGGCCCGCGGCGTTTCCAGGCACCCTATAAAAGGCGGTACTGCCGTGAGGGGCCGGGCTAAGCGGCGCGGCTGACCGTGGCTTCTGCCAGCCTCCGGAGCGCGGTTTTGGGCAGCTCCTGAAGCGGCAGCAGGTCCAGGGCGGCGAAGGCGGCCTTGCCGAACTCCTCGATGAGCACTTCCGTGGCCTGGAGTGCACCGCAGTCCACGATGATCCGCCGGATCTCCTCGATGTCCGCATCGCCGAGATCGGGGCTGCCCAGCTTGGCGTCGATGAACTCTGATTCAGCCGCCGAGGCCTGGTCCAGGGCGAAGGCCACCAGGACCGTGCGCTTGCCCTCACGGAGATCGTCCCCGGCAGGTTTGCCGGTGGTGACGGGGTCACCGAAGACGCCAAGGACATCGTCCCGCAGTTGGAACGCCTCGCCGAGCGGCAGCGCGAAGGCGGAATAGCCGCGCAGCAGCTCGTCGCCGGCGCCGGCCAGGGCGCCGCCGAGGGCGAGCGGGTGCTCGGTGGAATATTTGGCCGACTTGAACCGGATGATGGACTGGGCCCGGCTGACTGCCCCGGCGCGGTCCCGCCGGGGCCCGGCGACCTCTTCCAGGATGTCGAGGTACTGCCCGGCCATGACTTCTGCGCGCATGAGGTTGAAGATCAGCCGTGCCGGGCTGCCGGAGGCTGCCCGGTGTCCGATCTCCGTGAACGATTCCTCGCTGAAGGACAGGCACAGATCCCCGGTCAGGATCGCTGCCGCGTGGCCGAACCGCTCGCTGTCCAGCGCCCAGCCCTGGGCCTCATGCAGTTCAATGAACCTGCGGTGGACGCTGGGTCCGCCCCGGCGGGTGTCCGAGCGGTCAATGATGTCATCGTGGATCAGGGCCGCGGCCTGAAACAGCTCCAGGGCCGAGCCGGCCGTGACCACCTCGGCCGCGCCGGCTTCTCCGCCCGCGCCGCGCCACCCCCAGTAGCACATGAGCGCCCGCAGGCGCTTTCCGCCCGTGACCAGGTTTGAGATCGAGCCCATGAGCGGATCGATGTCCTGGGAGATCGAGGCCATAACTGCCTGGCGGCTGGTCAGGAACTCGGTGAGCTTGCCGGCGACGGCGGCCACGTAATCCGCCTGCTCGAGCCGCAGCTGTTCGGCGAGACTCACTTGACGGACTCGGCAGCGACGTTCGCACCGATCGTGAACGTGGACACCCCAGTTGTCTGCATGACGGAGATGTTCACGGTTTCGTTGTCCCCGCGCAGGAAGTCCTTGGACGGCAGGGCACCGACGGTTTCCCCGGGTACGGGCTTGAAGCCCTGCGCCTGCAGCCCCTTGGCGTAGAAAGCCAGGACATCGGCGGCGGGGGCGGTGATGCTGCCGACCAGTGCCGCGGTTGCCGGCACCGTGGTTTTGTCGAAGCTGCTGGAGACCACCTGTGCCCCGGGCATCAGCGGCAGGAGTTTCTGCGGGAAGCCGGGCACGAGGGCGCCGACTGTGGCTGACGTGCCGGGCGCCGCGGAAGGGCTGGGGGGAGCCGTGGTGGAGGACTGCGCAGAGGCGTCCGGGGTCGACGCCGGCGACGCCGCCGGGCTCCCGGTGCCGGCAGGCGTGCATGCGGCCAAGGCCAATAGCGCGCCAGCCGCCGCGATGGCGGCTGCGGCACGTTTGCGCTGTCCAAATACCTTCACAGGGACTTTCCTCCTGGGGTTGAAGCGGAATCAGCCTCCAGTTTAGTCAGTCCCCGGGCATAGGATTGAAGACGTGGGGCCGGACGCAGAGAATCAGCAGACAGTGCAGACGAATATGCACCCCAACGGGCCCTCGAATGCACAGCCCCAGGTCCAGCCCGCCGGCAGCCTGGGAGGGGACTCCCTGCTGGAACTGCGGCGCAGCAGCATCATGCACGTGGACATGGACGCCTTCTTCGTCTCCGTGGAGTTGCGCAGCCGGCCCGAGCTGAAGGGAAAGCCCGTGATTGTGGGCTACCCGGCAGACCGCTCCGTGGTGCTCTCCGCATCCTATGAGGCCCGCGCCTTCGGCGTCAGATCAGCGATGCCCATGGTGGTGGCGGCGCGGATGTGCCCCTCTGCTGTCATCATCGAGCCCCGCCACAAGCTGTACTACGAAGTGTCCGGCCAGATCATGGCAATCTTTGGTTCCATCACCGACCTCGTCGAGCCGCTCAGCGTTGATGAGGCGTTCCTGGACGTCGGGGGAGCCATCCGGAGGCTCGGGCCGCCACGGGAGATTGGCGAACTCATCAGGGCACGCGTGTTCCGGGAGCTGGGCATTACGGCATCAGTGGGCATCGCCGCCAGCAAGTTTGTGGCCAAGATCGCGTCCACCCGCTGCAAACCGGACGGACTGCTGCTGATCAGGCCGGAGGAAACCGTTCCCTACCTGCACAGCCTTCCCGTCAGTGCGCTCTGGGGAGTCGGCGGCAAGACCGTGGAGGTGCTGGCCCGCCGGGGCATCAGGACGGTGGCGGACGTGGCCGCGTCGCCGCTGCCTTCCCTGCGCAAGCTGCTGGGCGCATCGGGGGAGCATGTCTACCGGCTCTCCTGGGGCATCGATCCACGGCCCGTGACGCCGGTCCGCCTGGAAAAGAGCATTGGTGCCGAGGAGACGTTCGCCACCGACACCGCGGATGACGCGCTGCTTCACAGGGAGCTGCTGCGGCTTTCGCACCGGACGGCGGAGCGCCTCCGCAGTGCCGGCATGCACGCCCGCACCGTGGCTCTCAAGCTGCGCTACGCCGACTTTTCCACTATTACCCGCAGCCGCACCGTGAGCACACCGATCGACAGCGCCCAACTCCTGTACGCGGTGGCGGTGCAGCTCCTGGAATCGGTGGGTGAGCGGCCCATGACGGTCCGGCTGGTCGGCATCCGCGCCGAGCAGCTGGAAGAGGCCGCCGATGCCCCGCTTCAGCTCAGTCTTGACCGCCGGGACGACAACTGGCGGGCCGCCGAACAAGCCCTCGATGCTGTCACCCGGAAGTTCGGCAACAAGTCAGTCCTTCCGGCCCGGCTCCTGGATTCCGGGGGCGCCCCCGAGTAAGCCCGGCCGGAACCCCGGCGGGCCGCCCGTTCCCAAGTGTTCCGGCGGCGAAAGGGCCTTAAGACTGTCTTTCAGAACAGGCCGCGACAATCTATCCTTATTAATACCTAGGTTTAGGACTACTGGATCGACCGTTCGGGCGACCTGGCCAGCTAAGACCGGCGCGGGAGAGCTGAATTGCCCCCCTTTTCACCAATGGCGGTGACGGGGGAACCACTTCGGAATCCCGGGCGTTAGGGAATTAGGGCAATGGCCACGTCATGCCCGGACGTTGGCAGACTTGAGGAGGTCGTGATGCCGCTCTCGGAACACGAACAGAAGTTGCTGGAGCAACTTGAGAAGCAGCTGCATGAGGACGACCCAAAGTTTGCAAGCTCAATGGGATCGGTCCCCGGACGCTCATGGTCCACCCGCCACCTAGTCATCGGCGTGCTCGCGACTCTCGCGGGCGTCCTGCTGTTGTTGGTCGGGGTGTCGATGCAGAACATCTTTGTCGGGGTCCTCGGCTTTGTTGTGATGGGCGCCGGAGTCTATTTCGCCACGATGCGCAGTTCTGCGGTGGGCAAGTCCAGGGCAGCCGGCGGACGCAAGCAGGGCAAGCCCCGGAGTTCGTTCATGAGCAACCTCGAGCAGCGCTGGGACGAACGGCACGGGGGCGAGTCCTAAACCGCTCAGTGACGGCCCCGTAAAGTCCTCCACTTCCCGCCACCGGTCCGCCGGGGAGCGGCGCGAGACCCGCTTCGGCGGGTCTTTCGCCATTTAAGGCGGTAATTTCCGGCACCTTTGCTGCAGCATTGCTGGAATTTGGCTTCGATGGCGCCGTAATAAGGGACAACCGCGCCGAATTATTCGCTCCCGCGCCGGTGCGCCGCGTCAATCGGTGCGGGGTGGGAGGCAAGCAGGGAAAAATCGCTCCACTTTCCCCCGCCAGTCCCGATTCCCTGCAAATGCTGGGAAGAAGGGGGATAAACATCCGCAGAATTGTCTAAACATCCCGGGCGTGTCGTTGACTGTGGAGCGATGTGGAGTAATGTGGAGGACGTAAGAGGGTAGTGGCAGCACAGGGGACGTTGGACTTCCTAAAACAGACAGGCGGTGGGCCGTGTTTCTCGGCACACATTCGCCGCGTCTGGATGAAAAAGGTCGAATTATCCTCCCCGCGAAGTTCCGAGAGGAACTTGCCAGCGGGCTGGTTCTCACAAGGGGCCAGGAGCGTTGCATCTACGTCTTCAGTGAGGCGGAATTCGGCCGGGTTCACGAGCAGATGCGGGAGGCTCCAATTTCCTCCAAGCAGGCACGTGACTACATCCGTGTTTTCCTCTCTGGAGCCTCGGACGAGGTACCTGACAAGCAGGGGCGCGTGACGATTCCGCCGGCGCTCCGGGAGTATGCAGGTCTTGGCCGGGAACTCGCCGTCATTGGCGCAGGATCCCGGGCAGAGATCTGGGACGCCCAAGCCTGGAATGAGTACCTGGCCGAAAAGGAAACCGCCTTCTCGGAAACAGACGACGCCATCCCGGGGATTCTCTGAACCCCCACTGATCCACCAGCAAACAACGTTCCTTGATCGAGATCTCCAGCCGCCCATCCGGTTGTTGTCCTGGCTCACTTCCCCGGAGCCAGGCCGGCGCAGGATAGGCGCGGATGGGGATCTGGACCAAGGAACGTTGCGTAAGAGCAGTACCAAGCAATCCGCAACCAGCAAAGCTCAACAAGCAAAGCTCAAAAACAAACAAGGCCAACGAAAGGACGAAGGCATGACGGATCCCGACCAGGCGAAGCCGACGTCCGAACGCCATGTACCGGTCCTCAAGGACCGGTGCATCAATTTGTTGGCCCCCGGCATCGACGCCGCACGGAGCCGCGGCGAGACCCCCGTGGTGATCGACGCGACGCTCGGCATGGGCGGACACTCCGAGGCCCTCCTGGAGCGCTTCCCGGACCTTCACCTGATCGGCATCGACCGCGACGAGGAGGCCCTGGCACTGGCGGGGGCCCGGCTGGCGCCCTTCGAGAACCGGACCGACCTCGTTCACGCCGTCTACGACGAAATCCCGGACGTCCTCGAAGACCTGGGCTTCACCGAAGTCCACGGTGTGCTCATGGACCTCGGCGTATCGTCGCTCCAGCTGGACGAGCGGGAGCGCGGCTTCGCCTACTCCTTCGACGCGCCCCTGGACATGCGGATGGACACCAGCCGGGGCCAGACGGCCGCCGACGTCGTCAATAACTACAGCGAAGAAGAACTCGTCCGGATCATCCGGAAGTGGGGCGAAGAGAAGTTCGCCGGCCGCATCGCGAACAGGATCGTGGCCGCGCGCGCCGAAAAGCCCTTCACCACCACCGGCGAACTGGTCGACCAGATCCGGGCCGTGGTGCCAGCCGGTGCCGCCAAATCCGGCGGCCACCCCGCGAAGCGCACTTTCCAGGCGCTCCGGATCGAGGTCAACGAGGAACTGGACGTCCTCGAGCGCGCCATCCCGGCAGCGATCGAGGCCATCGCCCTCGGCGGCCGCGTGGTGGTCATGTCCTACCACTCCCTGGAAGACAAGATCGTCAAGGGCTTCTTCCAGGCCGGATCGAAGTCCTCGGCGCCGCTCGGCTTCCCGGTCGAACTCGAAGAGCACAAAGCCGAACTCAAAACCCTGACAAAGGGCACCGAGGTACCCACCGCCGCTGAAATCGCCGAAAACCCCCGCGCAGCTTCCGCCCGGCTGCGCGCCGTCGAACGCATCAAAGCCAGGAGAGCCGCATGAGCACCGCCGCCGTCAACAGCTACCCCGTTGCCCAGGGCGCCACTGCCCGTGCCCTGCCCGGCCTCCGCCCCGGCCTTGACCAGCCCCGCAAGGCACGCACCCCGCTGTCGGTGGTCCGATCCGTGCCGCGCAAGCGCCGCGCACCGTTCGTGGTGCTCTGCTTCGGACTCCTGGCGATTGCCCTTATGGCCGTGCTGGTCCTGAACATCTCCGTTTCCTCCGCCCAGTACCAGCTGGTCCAGCTCCGCAGTGAACAGACCACACTGACCAAGCAGAACCAGGACCTCACCCAGCAGGTGCAGAACTTCGACGCCCCGCAGAACCTGGCGGCCAAGGCCACGGAGCTGGGCATGGTGGCTTCGGTCGCCAAGGGCCAGATCGACCTCTCCACCCTCAACGTCACCGGCAAGGCCAAGCCGGCCGTCAAGGGTGATGCCCCGGGCGCCGTCATCGCTGCACCGGCCGTCGCCGGGCAGCTCACGGTGGTCCCGTCGGCCACGGAGAACGAGCCTCTCGCCCAGCGCAAGGCGGCGGACACCAAGCCGGCAGACACCAAACCGGCGGACACAGACAAGGCGCCGGCAGCTGTGAAGCCCGTACCGAAACCCGCCGCCCCCGCCGTGGAGCTCCACGGCGGCTCGGTTCCCGCCCCCGCACAGAAGACGCCGGGGCAGTAACGTTCACTGACCACCAGCAAGGCAAGCAGCAAGGACTCACCGTGGCGAAGAACTCCGGCAGGGCAAGCAAGGCGAAAGCCCCAAACCCCACCCGGCGGCTCCGCGTGGGGCTGGGCATCATGCTGGCGCTCCTGCTGGTGGTCGGCGGCAAGCTGTTCATGGTCCAGGGCCTGGACATCGGGGGACTGGCTGAGGCCGCCCTCAACAACCGGCTCACGCCCACCGTGCTGCCCGCGGAGCGCGGCAGCATCCTTGATTCCTCCGGCGCGGTCCTGGCCAGCAGCGTCATCCGCTACAACGTCGTGGTGGACCAGACAGTC
This sequence comes from Arthrobacter sp. P1_D12, assembly GCF_056406175.1. Classification (NCBI taxonomy): domain Bacteria; kingdom Bacillati; phylum Actinomycetota; class Actinomycetes; order Micrococcales; family Micrococcaceae; genus Arthrobacter; species Arthrobacter sp. P1_D12. The sequence continues at coordinate 43,914 of NZ_JBFUAR010000007.1, read as the reverse complement.
AATACCAAGACCGAATCCTTCCGCCGGTTCGAGACCATCAACGGCAAGGACGAACTCGTCAAGGTCACCCGGGACCAGGGCATCTCCGAACTCGCCGCCGTGCTCGGCATGGACCGCGGCACCCTCCGCGATGCCCTGACAGGAACCCAGCGCTACTACATCGTGGCCAAGGACCTGAAGCCGGACGTCGAGGATAAGGTGTCCAAGCTGCAGATTCCCGGCGTCGTCACCGAAGGCACCAGCAAGCGGGTGTATCCCAACGGCTCCGTGGCCGGCGGAATTGTGGGTTTCCTCAAGGACGGCAGCACCGGACAGGCGGGCCTCGAACAGACCCAGGACGAGGTACTCAAAGGCACACCGGGCAAGCGGCTGTTTGAAATCGGCGCCGACGGACTGCGCATACCGGTGGGCGTGGACCAATTGACGCCGGCGGTGAACGGCAAGGACATCAAACTCACGCTGAACTCGGACCTGCAGTACTTTTCCCAGCAGGCGATCCAAAGCCAGAAGGACAAGCTCAGCGCCGAGTGGGGTGTGATTGTGGTCCAGGACGCCAAGACCGGAAACATCGTCGCCATGGCCGATACCGACTCCCCGGATCCGAACGACCCCGGCAAGGTTGCCGCCGAGGACCGCGGGGTCCGGGCAGTCACCGCCGCCTACGAGCCCGGCTCGGTGGAGAAGATGATCACGGCCGCAGCGGCGATCCAGGAAGGGAAGTCCAGCCCTCTGGACAGGTTCACCATTCCACCGACCTACACCGTGGACGGCCAGACCTTCAGCGACGCGTTCGAACACGGCACCGAGCAGCGGACGCTGGCGGGCATTGTCGGCTACTCCATGAATACGGGCACAGTCATGGTGGGCCAGCGGCTGAGCAAGGAACAGCGTTATGAGTGGCTGCGGAAGTTCGGCATCGGAGAGGCCCCCGACATCGGTCTGCCGGCCGAATCCAAGGGCATCCTGACCCCGGCCGACCAGTGGGACGGGCGCCAGCAGTACACCGTGCTCTTCGGCCAGGGCGTCGCCCAAACCACCCTCCAGACCGTCCGGGCCTACCAGAGCATCGCCAACGACGGCGTGATGCTCCAGCCCCGGTTGATCGACAGCTACATCAACCCGGACGGTGCCGAGGAAAAAGTCCCGGCCAAGGCTCCGCAGCAGGTCGTCTCCAAGGAGACGGCCAAACAGGTCCGCGACATCCTTGAGAGCGCCGTAACCGAGGGTGAGATCAAAGAGGCTGCCATCGACGGGTACCGGGTGGGTGCCAAGACCGGCACATCCGAATCGCCCTGCGACGACGGCAAATCAGGGTTCTGCGGCTATACAGCCTCCATCATCGGAATGGCGCCCATGGACGATCCGCGGTTTATTGTTGAGGTGGTCCTGCAACGGCCCAAGGGAAGCATCTTCGGAATCACCAACGGACCGGTGTTCCGTTCGGTGATGAGCCAGACGCTGCGCACATTCAACGTCCAGCCCTCCACCGGCGAACCCGCGCGGCTGCCGCAGTACGCCAAGTAGCGCCTGTTCCACCTGGCACCCGGAAGTCACCAGCCGACGCCACACCCATTGCCTGCGCGCCGGAGCATTTCCGCGTGCGCAGGTCCCGATCTACCAGTGCCGATTCATTCAGTGCCCGATTTTTTTCAGTGCCCGATTTTTTTCAGTGCCCGATTAGTTCAGTGCCCGATCCACTAGCACCACAACGGAGATCCACTTTGTCAGAGCTCACCGACCCCGATGCTTCCGCGCCGTCCGGCCATGACTCCACCCAGGGCTTCCGGCCCACTGCGGTTGCCGCAGTGCCGCTGGCAGCCATTGGCGCGGCGATTGGCGTCGCCGTTCCCGGTGCGTCCGGCTCCGTCCAGGTCATCGGGATCTCCCTGAACTCCCGGTCCGTCCGCCCGGGAGACCTGTACGTGGCCCTGCCGGGCGCCACACGGCACGGGGCCGACTTCGTGTCCCAGGCCGTCGACGCTGGCGCCGTGGCGGTCCTGACAGACGACGCCGGGGCGCGCCTGCTGGCCCTGGGCCATGACATCGCCGTCCCGGTGCTGCTGGCCCACGAGCCGCGCAGCGTGGTCGGCCGGCTGTCCGCGCTCATCTACCAGAGCAGGCCCGACGGCGCCGGGGCGCCGGCCCTCTTCGGGGTGACAGGCACCAACGGCAAGACCACCACCACCTATTTCATCAATGCCCTGCTGCGGGCGCTGGGCAAGCGGACCGGGCTGATCGGGACGATTGAGATCCTGGCCGGCGGGGAGCCGATACCGAGCCTGCTGACCACGCCCGAATCCACGGATGTGCACGCGCTGCTGGCGCTCATGCGCGAACGCGGGCTCGATGCCGCCTCCATGGAGGTTTCCTCGCACGCCGTGTCCTTCCACCGCGTCGACGCCGTGGTGTTCGACGTCGCCGGCTTCACGAACCTCACCCAGGACCACCTGGACCTGCACGGGACCATGGAGGAATACTTCCAGACCAAAGCCCGGCTGTTCACGCCGGAACGCGCCCGCGCCGCCGTCGTGACCATCGATGATGACTGGGGCCGCAAGCTCGCGGCCGCCGCCGAAATCCCGGTCACGACCCTGGTCACGGCCGGGGCCGACGGCGCCGGGCCGGCTGACGCCGACGGGACCGCGGACTGGACCGTTGCCCGGACTGCTCCGCGGGGCCTCGGCTCCGACTTCGTCCTCCGGCACCGCGACGGCGCCGAGCTGCGCGTTCACACGGGCCTGCCGGGCGGCTTCAATGTCGCCAATGCAGCGCTGGCCACAGTGATGGTCCTCGCCGGCGGCCACGAGCCGGCCGCGGTGCAGGCCGCCCTCGACGCCGCGGATCCCTTCACCGTTGCGGTGCCGGGCCGGATGCAGCTCGTGTCCACGGCCCCGGCCGCCGTGGTGGACTTCGCGCACAACCCCGACGCGCTGGCCCGTGCCCTCGAAGCCGTCCGGTCCCCGGAACCCGGATCCAAAGTGATCATCGTTTTCGGCGCCACCGGACAGCGGGACCAGGGCAAACGCCCCGCGATGGGGGCCATCGCGGCGCGGCTGGCGGACACCGTGATTGTCAGCGACGACGATCCCCACGACGAGGACGCGGCGGCCATCCGCGCGGACGTCCTTGCCGGGGCCCTGGCGGCCAAGGATGACGAAGGCCTGGACTGCACAGTCCTGGAGGTCTTCCCGCGCGACGCCGCCATCCTGAAGGCCGTAGAGCTCGCCGGAGCCGGGGACACCATCCTCGTAGCCGGGCGCGGGCACGAGGTCTGGCAGGAAGTCAAGGGAGTCAACCTGGCACTGGATGACCGGGTGGAGCTTCGGAACGCCTTGACAGCACGGGGATTCACCGTTCTCGAAGACCACCGGATAGAGTCCTAAACCGAGATGATTGCATTTACAGCGGCGGAAATCGCCGACATAACCAACGGCCGGCTCGCCGCGGAACCGGGAATTACCCCCGCCTCCGTGGTGACCGACTCCCGCGAGGCCACGGCGGGTTCCCTCTATGTGGCCAAACCGGGGGAGAACGCCGACGGACACGACTTCGTCGGCGCAGCCTTTGACCGGGGTGCCGTATTGGCGCTCGTGGAGCGCGAAGTGGCCGACGCCGCCGGAACGGACTATCCCGCCGTCGTCGTTGAGGACGCTGTCCTCGCCATGGGCGCGCTGGCCGCCGAAGCCGTCCGCCGGATCCGCACCAGCCGCGCCGCGGCCGGCGCCGCTTTCACCGTGGTCGGCATCACCGGCTCCGCCGGCAAGACCACCACGAAGGACCTGCTCGCCGGAATCTTCACGGCCGCCGGCGCCGAAGGTGCCACAGTTGCACCGCAAGGGTCCTACAACGGCGAGATCGGCGTGCCGCTCACAGTCTTCAAAGCCGACTTCGACACCCGCTACCTCGTCATCGAGATGGGCGCCACGGGCATCGGCCACATCCAATACCTCGCGGACATGGTCCGGCCGGAGATCGGCGTCGTCCTCGGCGTCGGCTCCGCCCACGCCGGCGAGTTCGGCGGCGTCGAGAACATCGCTGTCGCCAAGGGCGAACTCGTGGAGGCGCTCCCGGCCGGGGGCACCGCCGTGCTGAACCTGGACGACTCCCGCGTCGCCGCGATGGCCACCCGGACCCGGGCCCGCGTGCTCGGCTACACCTCACGCGCGGCCGGCACCGGCCCGGACAACACCATCCAGGCCGACGTGGCCCAAGCCGATGTGGTGAGAGCCGCGGATGTGGAACTGAACGCCGACGGCCACCCGGAATTTGAGCTCTACCTGCCCGCCGAGGTGACGGCACAGCAAGGACCAACCCGGCACCACGTCGCCGCCAAGCTGATCGGCGCCCATCACATGGCCAACCTCCTCGCGGCCGCGGCCGCGGCGCACGCGGCCGGCATCCCCGGCGCGCAGATCGCGGCCTCGCTCAGCGCGCAGACCGCCGCCAGCCGCTGGCGGATGGAGCGCACGGAGCGTCCCGACGGCGTGACTGTCATCAACGATGCCTACAACGCCAACCCGGAGTCCATGCGGGCAGCACTGCGGACGCTGGCCGAACTGGGCCGCGGCCGCCGCACCTGGGCGGTCCTGGGCGCCATGCTGGAACTGGGCCCGGATTCCATCCGCGAGCACATGGCAGTCGGCACCCAGGTGGTGCGGCTGAACATCTCGCGGCTCGTCGTGGTGGGCCGGGAGGCGCGGTCGCTGTATGTCTCCGCCGTCAACGAAGGCTCCTGGGGCGACGAATGCGTTTTCGCCGAGACGGCGGACGAGGCCTACGAGCTTCTCCAAGCCGAGCTCCAGCCCGGCGACCTGGTCCTGTTCAAGTCATCGAACGGCATCGGGCTGCGCCACTTGGGGGATCGGATAGCATTACCCCCACATGCCACCCAAGACTCTCCCGAGCGACCTGCTGAGGGAACTGCTGCCACCGCCACAGAAGGGAGTGCACAGCTGTGATTGCACTGCTGATGGGCGCCGGAATGGCGCTGCTCCTCGCGTTTGTGGGCACCCCGCTGTTCATCCGGTTCCTGGTCCGCAAGGGCTACGGACAATTCATCCGGGACGACGGACCCACCTCCCACCACACCAAGCGGGGCACACCCACAATGGGCGGTACCGTGGTGGTCGTGGCGGTCCTGGTCAGTTACGGGCTCACGCACCTGATCATGTGGATGATGAACCCGCACTCACCGGGGCCAAGCGCCTCCGGGCTTCTCCTGCTCTTCCTCATGGTGGGCATGGGGCTGGTCGGATTCCTGGATGACTTCATCAAGATCTCCAAACAGCGCAGCCTGGGCCTGGACGCCAAGGCCAAGCTGATCCTCCAGGGCGCCGTTGGCATCATCTTTGCCGTGCTGGCGCTGAACTTCCCGAATGCCGCGGGCCTGACCCCGGCGTCCACCCAGATCTCGCTGGTGCGCGATATTCCGTGGCTTAACCTCGCGTTCGCCGGAACCGTGCTCGGCGCCATCTTGTTCGTGCTGTGGTCCAACCTGATCGTCACGGCCGCGACCAATGGCGTGAACCTCACCGACGGCCTCGACGGCCTGGCCGCCGGCGCTTCCGTCATGGTGTTCGGGGCCTACACGCTCATGGGCATCTGGCAAAGCAATCAGGCCTGCGGATCCCCGAGGCAGGCCGGCAGCGGCTGCTACTCGGTCCGCGACCCTCTGGACCTGGCCCTGCTGGCCGCCATCCTGAGCGCGGCGATGGTCGGGTTCCTGTGGTGGAACACCTCGCCAGCAAAGATCTTCATGGGCGACACCGGCTCTCTAGCCATCGGCGGCGCCGTCGCAGCCTTCGCGATCCTGTCCCGCACTGAACTGCTGCTGGCCTTCATCGGCGGGCTCTTCGTCCTCATCACGCTCTCGGTCATCATCCAGGTGGGCTACTTCAAAATCACCAAGGGCAAACGGTTCTTCAAGATGGCACCGCTCCAGCACCACTTCGAACTCAAGGGCTGGGCCGAAGTCACGGTGGTGGTCCGGTTCTGGATCCTGTCCGGGTTGTTTGTCGCCGCCGGCCTGGGCATCTTCTACGCCGAATGGGTGGTGCTGCTGTGACCAGTCCCATCCCCGCCCCGCTCACCACCTCGCCCCGGCTGCAGGGACTCACCACCTGGGATTCCGACTGGGCCGGCCTGCGCGTCGTGGTCACCGGCATCGGCGTCTCCGGATTCGCCGCCGCCGACACCCTCATTGAACTCGGCGCCCGGGTGGTGGTGGTGGACGCCGCCACCAGCGCCAAGGCGCTGGCCCAGGCCGACACGCTCCGGATCGTCGGCGCCGTGGACGTCCTGCTGGGCGAGGAAGCGGTGGAGTCCGTTCCGAAGATCGACGGGCAGAAGCCGGACCTGGTGGTCACTTCCCCGGGCTGGCGCCCGGACCAGGCCCTGCTCGCCGCAGCGGCGCGGGCGCACATTCCGGTGTGGGGCGACGTCGAGCTCGCCTGGCGGCTCCGCGAACGCGAGGGACGCAAGACCGCCGACTGGCTGGCCATCACCGGCACCAACGGCAAGACCACCACGGTCGGCCTGACCGAATCCATGCTTCAGGCCGCCGGCCTGAAAGCGATCGCCGTAGGCAACGTCGGAACCCCGATCCTGGACGCCCTGCGCGATCCCGTGGACTACGACGCCTTCGCGGTGGAACTGTCCAGCTTCCAGCTGCACTGGAGCCACTCGGTGTCGCCGGTGGCCAGCGTGTGCCTCAACGTCGCTGAAGACCACGTGGACTGGCATGGCTCCTACGCCTCCTACCTGGCCGACAAAGCCAAGGTCTACGCGAACACGCAGAAGGCGTGCATCTACAACGCCGAGCAGATCGAGACCGAACGCATGGTCGAGGACGCGGACGTGGTGGAAGGCTGCCGGGCCGTGGGATTCACCACACTGACCCCGGCCATCAGCATGCTCGGCGTCGTGGAAGGGCTGCTGGTTGACCGGGCGTTCATCGCCGAACGCAAGGACAGCGCGGCCGAACTCGCCTCGATCGCCGACCTGGGACCGGTGGCGCCGCGCCACATGGTGGCCAACGCGCTGGCAGCCGCTGCCCTGGTCAGGGCCTACGGGGTGGAGCCATCGGCTGTGCGCCAGGGCCTGCTGAACTACCTTCCGGGAGACCACCGGATCCAGCTGGTGGCCCGGCATGAGGGTGTGCTGTGGATCAACGATTCCAAAGCCACCAACCCCCACGCCGCCGCCGCCTCGTTGTCCGCGTTCCAGAATGTGGTGTGGATCGCGGGAGGCTTGTCCAAGGGCGTGAATTACGACTCCCTGATCCAGGAACAGGGCAGCCGGCTCAAGGCCGTGGTCCTGATCGGCGCGGACTCCAGCGACCTGCAGGCCGCCCTGAAGCGACACGCGCCGGATGTCCCCGTGATCGGGCAGGGCAAGGGCGAGACTGAAGACGTGCAGACTGCCGGTACGGCCAAAGCCGACGCAGGCCCTTCGCCGATTTTCGGCGAGACTGTGATGGCCCAGGCCGTTGCCTCGGCGGCGCAGCTGGCCGCCTCCGGGGACACTGTGCTGCTAGCCCCGGCGGCTGCTTCCATGGACCAGTTCTCTTCCTATGCTCACCGTGGCGATGCCTTCATCGAAGCTGTCCACGAGCTCGTGGAAGGGCAGGCTCAGACCAGCGAGGAGTAACAATGGTCAGCACGCCCACACGTACGACGACGACACGATCCGCCGCAGGCGGGGCCAGTAGTGGCACGCCCGCCGGCCGTCCGGCCCCTTCGGCGGCACGGCCAACGGCCGGCGGCCCCGCCGTCACCCCCGCTGCCCGGGTGCGTGCCTGGAGCCGCGGATTCTGGTCCGCGCTGGAAGGCACCGGCAAGTCCCGCAACGGATCCACGTACTACCTGATCCTTGGCTCCACCCTGGCGCTGACGGCGATCGGGATCATGATGGTCCTCTCGGCCTCCAGCGTGGAAGCCATCGCCGCGGGGGAGTCGCCGTACTCGGCCGCCCTCAAACAGGGCGGATTCGCCGCGATTGGCGTCTTCGCGATGCTTGTCCTCTCCCGCGTGAACGTCGTCTGGCTACGGCGCTTTGCCTGGCCGCTCATCTTCCTGGCCATTGCGCTGTTGGGCCTTGTTCTCCTCGTGGGACGCAGCGCGCTGGGCAACCAGAACTGGATCGACGTCGGTCCGTTCACGTTCCAGCCCTCCGAAGCCGCCAAGCTTGCCCTCGCGCTCTGGATGGCCACCGTGCTTGACCGCAAGGCCAAGCTCCTCCACGAATGGCGCCACGCGCTCATTCCGGTCGTGCTCCCGGGCGCCATTGCGGTCCTGGGCCTCATCCTGGCCGGAAACGACCTCGGGACGGCCATGATCGTGATGATCATCGTGGCCGCCGCGCTGTTCTTCGCCGGCGTGCGGCTGTACCTTTTCGGCTTCGCCGGGGCGGTCCTGGCCCTTGGCGCGACGATCCTCGCCGTCACGAGCCCGAACCGGATGTGCCGCATCCTGTCATGGACGGGCCAGACCTGCGCCGACGGCTCCGACCTGAACTACCAGTCCACCAACGGCCTGTACGGGCTCGCATCCGGCGGCTGGTTCGGTGTCGGACTGGGCCAGAGCCGGCAGAAGTACAGCTGGATCCCGGAAGCACACAACGACTTCATTTTCGCGATCATCGGCGAGGAACTCGGACTGGTCGGCACGATCGTCGTCCTGGTCCTGTTCGCCATCCTCGGCACCGCCATCTACCGCGTGGTCGTCGCCCAGCACGATGTCTTCCACCGCGTCCTGGCCGGCACGATCATGGTCTGGCTGCTGGGCCAGGCCAGCGTCAACATGGCCGTGGTCACCGGGCTGGCACCGGTGATCGGTGTCCCATTGCCCTTCATTTCCTATGGCGGCTCGGCCCTGCTGATGTCGCTGTGCGCAATCGGCGTCGTCCTGTCCCTGGCCCGGGCCCAGATGGACCCCGGCATGCAGCCGAAGAAGATGCTCAGGTTCGGCCCGGCCGCCTTCGCTAATTCCGTCCGGAGGGCCCGCGCTGCCCGGGCTGCAAGGACTGCCGCCAGCCGGTCCGCCGCCAGCACGGCCTCCAGCCGGTCCGCCGCCCGCACGGCAGCCCGACCCAAGGCCCCCGCAGGCAAGAGCCCCGCCAAGAGCCCCGCCACCAAGAGCCCCGCCAAGAGCCCCGCCGCCAAGAACCGTACGAAAGCGTAAACAGCCCTTCATGAACACCGAGTCGCCCTTGTCCGTAGTCCTTGCCGGCGGCGGAACCGCCGGCCATATCAGCCCGCTGCTGGCAATCGCCGGCGCCCTCCGGAAGTCCCGGCCCGGAGTGCAGCTCCTGGCTGTCGGGACCCCCGGCGGAATGGAAGCGCGGCTCGTCCCGGCGGCCGGCCTGGACCTTGCCACCATCAGCCGTGTCCCGCTTCCGCGCAGGCCTTCCGCGGACCTGCTCCGGCTGCCGGGCCGGATGGCCGGTGCGGTGAAGCAGGCGGGTTCAATCCTGGACGAGGCAGGCGCCGACGTCCTGGTGGGGGTCGGCGGGTACGTGTGCACACCGATGTACCTCGCTGCCCGGCGCCGGAAGATCCCGATCGTGGTCCACGAGGCCAACACCCGTCCCGGCCTGGCTAACCGCGTTGGCGCAGGCCTCGGCGCCCACGTGGCAGTGGCCTTCGCCGCGACCAAACTGGGCCGCGCCGCCCGGCACGTAGGCATGCCCATGCGCCCCGAAATTTCCGGCCTCGACCGCGCGGCCGCCCGGGCCGGTGCACGGCAGGCGCTCGGCCTGGACGCGGACCGGCCGACGCTCATCGTCACGGGCGGGTCCTCGGGCGCCCAGAGCATCAACCGGTCCCTCGCTGCGGCCGTAGGGGCCCTCGCCGACGCCGGCGTGCAGACCCTGCACATCACCGGCCGCGGCAAGTCCGTCCACGACGCCGACGGCAAACCGCTCGCCGCGCCAGGCTATCGGCAGGTGGAGTACGTCGACGGCATGGAAACCGTCTATGCCGCGGCGGACCTGCTGCTGGCCCGTGCCGGAGCCGCCACGGTCTGCGAGGTGGCCGCCGTGGGCGTGCCTGCCGTTTTCGTGCCCCTGCCCATCGGCAACGGCGAGCAGGCGCTGAACGCCGCGGGCCTGGTCGCCGCGGGAGGCGCATTGATCGTCGATGACAAGGCCTTCTCCGCCGACTGGATCAGCGGGAACATCATTCCCCTGCTGCTGGACACGGACAGGCTGGCCCGGATGGCAGCCAGCGCCGAACAGCTCGGCATCCGCGACGCCGACCGGCGCATGGCCGATCTCATCCTCGACGTCGCGTCTTCGAACGAGCACAGCGGGAACCGGCAGCGTCCGAAACAGCAGGGCCCGAACCAGCACGGCAGGAAGCAGTAGAGCAATGACCCAGCCCCAACACGGCACGCATGCCCTGGAATCCCTCGGCCGCGTCCACTTCATCGGCATCGGCGGCGTCGGCATGTCCGCCGTTGCCCGCATCATGGTGGCCCGCGGCATCCCGGTGAGCGGCTCCGACGCCAAGTCGCTGCCCGTCATGGCGGACCTCGCGGCCGCCGGGGCGCGGATCGCCGTCGGCTATGCTCCCGGCAACCTGGGAGACGCCCAGACGGTGGTCGCCGGCTCCGCGATCCGGGCCGACAACCCCGAGCTCGCAGCGGCCCGTGCCGCCGGACTCCCGGTGCTGCACCGCTCCGAGGCGCTGGCCGCCACGATGGCGGATGACACTGTGGTGGCAGTCGCCGGAACGCACGGCAAGTCCACCACGACCTCCATGATCACGGTGCTGCTGCAGGGCGCCGGGCTGGACCCGTCCTTCGCGATCGGCGCCAACGTCCCGGCGCTCGGAGTCAATGCGGCACACGGCACGGCGGGCATCTTCGTCGCCGAGGCCGACGAGTCGGACGGCTCCTTCCTGAACTACCGCCCCAGGATCGCCGTGGTGACCAACGTCGAGCCGGACCACTTGGACTTCTACGGCACCGCCGAGGCCGTCTATGCCTCCTTCGACAGCTTCACGGCCCTGCTCCCGGCGGACGGCGTCCTGGTGGCGTGCGCTGACGACCCCGGGGCCAGGGCACTGGCGGAGCGCACCCTGGCCCGCGGCAACACCCGCGTGGTGCTTTACGGAACCGCCGACGACGCCGCCATCCGGCTGCACGACGCGGGACCTGGCCGGATGGGGATCTCGACGACGGCGGGCACATTCGGCGTCGAACTCCAGGTTCCGGGCCGGCACAACGCACTCAACGCTGCCGCCGCCTTCGCCGTGGCGATCGAACTCGGCGTCGCGCCCGACACCGCTGCGGCGGCACTGGCCCACTTCTCCGGCGCCTCGCGCCGTTTCGAGTTCAAGGGGGAGGGCCGGGGCGTCCGCGTCTACGACGACTATGCCCACCACCCCACGGAAGTCCGCGCCGCCCTGTCCGCGGCACGGGCCGTCGCCGGGCAGCACAAGGTGCACGTGCTCTTCCAGCCGCACCTGTTTTCCCGGACCCGCGAATTTGCCCGCGAGTTCGCCGAAGCGCTCAACACGGCGGACACGGCCCTGGTCCTGGACATCTATCCTGCCCGCGAGGATCCCATTCCAGGGGTCACCAGCGGGCTGATCGCCGAGCACCTGGGCTCAGGCGGCCGCCTTGTCGGACCCGACGGGGAAGCTGTGCAGGCACTGCTGACGGCCGCAGGGCCCGGGGACATCGTGCTGACCGCCGGCGCCGGTGACGTCACGGCCTACGGGCCTCTGATTGTCGAGGCCCTGACGGCCGAGGCCGCCGGTGCCTAGCACCAGGCGCCCCACCTACCGTGGCGGATCCGGCACCGGCGGATCCGGCTCCCGGCCGCCGTCCGCCGGAACGGGCACGGATGTCATTTCTGCGTCCAAGACCGCCGCGGACACCGCCGTCGGTCGGTCCCGCAATCCGCAGAACCTGCAGAACCCGCAGGGCACCCCGGACAACGGGCCCGGCAAGGTGCTCTCCTTCCCCGAGCCCAAGGGCAAGCGTCGCCGGCGGATCCTGCTGAGCACCATCGGGATCGTGGCCGTGCTGATGGCGGGGATCGTCGCGGCCGCTGTCTACTCGCCGGTGCTGGCCCTGCGCACTGTCACGGTGGAGGGTACAAAGATGCTGCACCCGGATCAGGTCCAGGCCGCCCTCGCGCCTCTTCAGGGCAAGCCGCTGCCGCAGATCAGCGAGGAGGAGGTCACAGCCCTGCTCAAGCCGCTGGTCCAGGTCAAGGACGTCACCGCGAAGGCGCTGCCGCCCAACACCCTGCAGGTGCACGTCACCGAGCGCATTCCCGTGGCCATGGTCAAGCAGGGCAAGACATTCCAGCTGGTGGACGTCGACGGTGTCCAGCTCAGCACCACCGCCGATGCGGCCTCGGTATCGCTGCCGGTGATCGACGGCGGCAGCGGAACGCTGCCGAAGGACCTGTTCCAGGCCATCACGGCGGTGCTGGGGGCCCTGCCGGCGGATGTGCTGGCGCGGCTCTCCAACGCCTCTGCCGCGTCGGCCGACGCCGTCGAACTCAAACTCGTCGACGGGCAGACAATCGTCTGGGGCAACGCGGGGGAGAAAGAGCTGAAGGCACGGGTCCTTTCTGCCCTCCTGAAGGTCCCGGCCGACCCCAAAAACCCGGTGAAGGTCTACGATGTCAGCGTGCCCCGGCACCCTGTCACGCGGTAGCCGGCAATCAGATCCGCCGCAGCCCGGATGTCCAGCGGACGTCCAGCTGCCCTCGGGACTTTTTACAGGGGCTATTTGCCCGGTATTCCCGCGACACGCGGCGGCGGTTATTGAATGTCCCCGGCATAGGAAATACCGTCACAGACATGAGTTACTTGACATAACTATAACCTTCAAGTCGAAGGTTAAGGTTCAAAGCTTCAAGCAGGACTCGACCAGTTTTCGCATTAGTACACGAACAAGGGACACGTAACGTGGCAGCTCCGCAGAATTACTTGGCCGTCATCAAGGTCGTCGGCATCGGCGGCGGTGGCGTGAACGCAGTCAACCGCATGATCGAGGTCGGTCTTCGCGGCGTCGAATTCATCGCCATCAACACCGATGCCCAGGCATTGTTGATGAGCGATGCCGACGTCAAACTCGACGTCGGGCGTGAGCTGACCCGTGGTCTCGGTGCTGGCGCGAACCCTGAGGTTGGCCGCCAGGCCGCCGAGGACCACGCCGATGAAATCGAAGAGGTCATCCGGGGCGCAGACATGGTCTTCGTCACCGCCGGCGAAGGCGGCGGAACCGGCACCGGCGGCGCCCCCGTCGTCGCCCGGATCGCCCGGTCCCTTGGCGCCCTGACCATCGGCGTCGTGACGCGCCCCTTCACGTTCGAAGGCCGCCGCCGTGCCGGCTCCGCCGAGGCCGGCATCGACGCCCTGCGCGATGAAGTCGACACCCTGATCGTGATCCCGAACGACCGCCTGCTCTCCATCAGCGACCGCAACGTCTCGGTCCTGGACGCGTTCCGTTCCGCCGACCAGGTCCTGCTCTCCGGTGTCCAGGGGATCACGGACCTCATCACCACCCCCGGCCTGATCAACCTCGACTTCGCCGACGTCAAGTCCGTCATGCAGGGTGCCGGTTCCGCGCTGATGGGCATCGGTTCTGCCCGCGGCGAAGACCGCGCCGTGAAGGCCGCGGAGCTGGCCATCGCCTCCCCGCTGCTGGAAGCATCGATCGACGGCGCGCACGGCGTGCTGCTGTCCATCCAGGGCGGCTCGGACCTTGGCCTGTTCGAAATCAACGAGGCAGCCCGCCTGGTCCAGGAAGTCGCCCACCCGGAGGCCAACATCATCTTCGGCGCCGTGATCGACGACGCCCTCGGCGACGAGGCACGCGTCACCGTCATCGCCGCCGGCTTCGACGACGTCAAGGCCACCTCGCCGTCCATGGACCAGTCCCTGCCGGCCGCGCCGCCGCGTCCCGCGTCCGCCGCCCCCGCCCCGGCGCAGGCACCCGCCTCCGCCCCGGTCCAGCCGCTGCACGCCACCGTCGGCGCCTCCGGCTACGGCGGCTGGGGCCAGCAGCGTCCCTCTGCCGTACCGGCCGATTCGGGCTTCGACGTCGACCTTCCGGCCGTCGTGGAGCCGGACCTGTCCGGCCGGCACTCCGATGACCTGGATGTCCCGGACTTCCTGAAGTAAATAGTTCCGCTCCTGCATGGCACCGCCGTCCGGCGGTGCCATGCTGCATTGCGGCGGGTTACGGTGGATTATATGAACGCAGGTATTCCGGACATGTTGATGGCGGTGTTGTGATTGTTTTGCTGGCGGGCTGAAGTCCGGGCGGGCGTATGGGTGGCTTTCACCGACGCCGGAGCCGGGAACCTGGCACTGCATGTCGGTGACGACCCCGTGGCGGTGCGCCGCCGGCGCGCGGATCTCGAAGCGGCCGCCGGGCTCGGCGGGCGCTCCTTCCGGTACATGAACCAGGTCCACGGCAGTGACGTCGCCACCATCGTCGGGTCCACGGCCGCGGACTCCGCTGGCGAAGGTCCGGCCGCGCCCACGGCCGATGCCATGGTCTCCCTGGCTGAGCCGCTGGCCGTCCTGGTGGCGGACTGCGTGCCGGTGGTGCTGGTCGGCGAGGATCCGGCCGGGGCGCCGGTGCTGGGCGTCGTCCACGCCGGACGGCCAGGCGTCGCCGCCGGGGTTGTGCCAGCCGCCGTGGCCCGCCTCCGGGAGCTCGGTGCGGACCGCATCAGCGCCTGGGTGGGCCCCTCGGTCTGCGGGCGCTGCTATGAGGTCCCCGACAGCCTGCGCGCGGACGTTGCCGCGGCCGTGCCTGCCACCTGGTGCACCACCTCTACCGGCACCCCTGGCCTGGACCTGCCGGCCGGAGTGCGGAGCCAGCTGGAAGCTGCGGGCGTCGCGATCGAATACTCCGGGGGATGCACCCTCGAGGACGACACCCTCTTCTCCTACCGCCGGAACAGCCACGCCGGCCGCTTCGCCGGGCTCGCTTGGACGGACGGCATCCACGGGACTGACGGGACTGACGGGAATAGGGCGCAGGGCCATGACTGAACCGGCGCAGCGCCCCGACGCACACGCCGGCCAGCCCGTCACGGCGCCGGGGGAGAATCATGAGAACCGAACGGACGCGCTGGAAGGCCCCCGACTGGCCCAGCTGGAGGCGAACCTCGGGGCCGTCCGCCGCCGGATCGACGCCGCCGTGGCCGCCGCGGGCCGGCWGGCGGCGCCACCGCGCCTGATCGTCGTCACCAAGTTCCATCCTGCGCAGGACGTCCGGCGGCTGGCGTCGCTGGGGGTCACCGACGTCGGGGAGAACCGGGACCAGGAGGCCGCGGAAAAGGCGGCGCAGCTTCAGGACCTTGGCCTGAGCTGGCACTTTATCGGCCAGCTCCAAAGCAAGAAGGCCAAATCCGTGGTGAAGTACGCCGCGTCCGTGCACTCCGTGGACCGGGAAGCCGTCGCCTCGGCCCTGGCCAAGGCGATGGCCGTCGAAGCCGACCGCACCGGACGCCCGCCCCTGGACTGTTTCATCCAGGTCAGCCTGGCCGAGCAGGCCGGCGATGCAGCAGGGGCACACCGCGGAGGCGCGGCGCCCGGCGAAGTCCCCGCGCTGGCCGAACAGGTCGCCGGTGCCGGCGGGCTGAGGCTCGCCGGCGTCATGGCCGTTGCCCCGCTCGGGGCGGACCCGGGGGCTGCTTTCGAAAAGCTGGCGGGCATTTCCGGGCGGCTGGCCGAACAATTTCCGTACGCCACGGGAATATCCGCCGGCATGAGCCAGGACCTCGAAGAGGCCGTCCGCTTCGGGGCGACACACCTGCGCATTGGCTCCGATATTCTCGGTCCGCGTCCGGCCCTGCGGTAAGTTCGACATATTGGAAGGTAATGGCGGGGATTCCAAGGCTGTCTAGTCACTAAGCGGCCCGCTTACGGACAAGATTAGGAGTCGACCATGGCTGGCGCTCTGCGCAAGACAATGATCTATCTTGGGCTCGCCGACGGCGACGAACACTACGAGTCTGAGCACCCCACACCGCACAAGGATGAGGACGAATCCATGGAGCAGGACCGCGAGGAACGACGTGCTCCGGCGCCCGTCCGCGAGGTCCCCCGGGAAGAGCCCCACGCCGCTGAAGAGGAATATCGCGCACCTGTGACACCCATCAAGCGTGCGGCATCGAGCCGCGAAGAGACCACCGGACTCCGGCAAATCACGACCATCCATCCGCGGTCGTACAACGACGCCAAGCTCATCGGCGAAAGCTTCCGCGACGGCATCCCCGTCATCATGAACGTCACCGACATGGGCGAGGCTGACGCCAAGCGCCTCGTGGACTTCTCCGCCGGTCTTGTTTTCGGCCTCCGCGGCAGCATCGAACGGGTGACCAACAAGGTCTTCCTGCTCTCGCCGTCGTACATCGAAGTCATTGGCGACGACAAGAAGGTCAGCGAGACGCAGGCAAGTTTCTTCAACCAGAGCTAGGCCCGAATATTCGGTACTGATGCCAGGCGGGGACACCTGCCTGGCATCCGTGCGGAATTATCCGTGTTGAAATAGAAGTGACACTTTCCTTAGGACACTTCGGTATCCGGAATGAACATGGAGATATGAGTTAGCTCATGGGAATTGTTTTGGGGCTCGTCTATATCGCTCTGTTGCTTTTTTTCGTGGCATTGATCATCCGCCTGGTCTACGACTGGGTGCAGATGTTTGCCCGAAGCTGGCGGCCGCGCGGTTTGGCACTAGTGACCGCCCATGCTGTGTATTCGGTCACGGACAAGCCCCTCAAACTGCTCCGCCGGCTCATCCCGCCGCTGCGGTTGGGCGGAATGTCGCTTGACATCGGCTTCCTGCTGCTGTTCGTGGCCGTGAGTGTGGCGATGTGGATCGTCAAGGGCCTGGTGTACGCCCAGCCGATCGCAGCATAGGCCGCGGCCGCMGCCGGGCAGCGACCTGCCCGGCCCCGGCCCAAACCGAAAGTAAACTCCGGTTTGACACTGCGGTGTTGAATTAGAGGAACCAGACCATATTTAGGTACCGTAGTTTGACGGCCGGAAGGCCTACTGACTAACTAGACCAACGAGGTGACCAGATGGCTTTGACGCCAGAAGACGTTGTCAACAAGCGCTTTCAGCCGACCAAGTTCCGCGAAGGCTACGACCAGGACGAGGTTGACGACTTCCTGGACGAGATCGTCGTCGAACTTCGGCGCCTGAACCAGGAGAACGACGAGCTGCGCAAGAAGCTCGCCGAATCCGGCGCCGGCACGCCTGCCAGCTCCGCAGCCGCCGCACCCGTGGTGGAAAAGGTCCCGGCACCCGTCAAGGCCGAGAAGGAAGACACCGCCAAGGCCGAGGCCGAGGCCAAGGCAAAGGCGGCCGCAGAAGCCGCCAAGAAGAAGGAAGCCGAGCAGGCCGCCAAGGCCGCCCAGGTTGTCGAGCCGGCACGCAGCGCCGCCACCCCCGCGTCGGAGTCCGCCGCCGGCCTGCTCGCCATGGCGCAGCAGATGCACGACAAGCACGTCGCAGACGGCGAGCAGCAGCGGGACAAGATCATCGCTGAAGCCCAGATCGAGGCCAGCAGCCTCGTCAACGATGCGCAGGAAAAGTCCCGCAAGATCCTCGGTGCCCTCGAGCAGCAGCGCTCCGTCCTGGAACGCAAGGTCGAGCAGCTTCGCGGCTTCGAGCGCGACTACCGCTCACGCCTGAAGGCCTACATCGAAGGCCAGCTCCGCGACCTGGACGCCCGCGGCTCCGTCGCGGCCCCCGAGGTTGGCGAAGCCAGCTAGGGCAAAAAGCAAGTATTCTGAAAGCCGGTGGCTGAGGATTCCTCGGCCGCCGGCTTTTCCCTTTTCCCGCAACGTGCCGGCACCGGCCCAGGTGCCCGGCGCTTGCCGGTACCTGAACCCGGTCCCCGCACTGGCTCCCGATCGAAAGCCCTATGACTGACGCACCATCACCAGACGCCATGCAGCCTGTCGAGGCGGCACAGCCCGTGCGCGCCCGGCCGCGGCGGGCAAAGCTGTTTGTCCTTTTCGCTGCCTTCGCGGTCTTCGCCTACGTGTTCGACCAGCTCACCAAGCTCTGGGTCACGACCACCATGACCGAGGGTGAGCGGATCCCCGTGCTTCCCCCGCTGCTGCACTGGTTCTACATCCGCAACTCGGGGGCGGCGTTCTCAATCGGCGAGAACGTCACCTGGGTGTTCACGATCATCATGGCGGCCGTGTCTGTCGCGATCCTGCTGCAGCTGCGCAAGCTCGGTTCGCTCTGGTGGGCCCTGGCGCTGGGACTGCTGCTCGGCGGCGCACTCGGGAACCTGACGGACCGGCTGTTCCGCGAGCCGTCCTTCGCGATGGGCCATGTGGTGGACTTCATCCAGCTGCCAAACTTCGCGATCTTCAACATCGCCGACTCCGCCGTCGTCTCCGCCGTCGTGATCATCTGCCTGCTCACGCTCCGCGGAATCTCCCTGGACGGCTCGCGCCACACGAAGGATACGGTGGCTAACGATGTCTGACACTGCCTCAGGAAACGCCGCTGACATGGCGGCCGATATGGCCGCCGAAGCCGGCACCGCACCCGCCGGGCACCACCGCTTCACCGTCACGGAGGACCTCGCCGGTTCCCGCGTGGACGCCGGACTGGCCAGGCTGATGGACATCTCCCGCTCCCAGGCCGCAGTCCTGATCGCCGAAGGCAACGTCACCAGCAACGCAGGGAAGGTCGGAAAGTCCCTCAAACTCACCCTGGGCACAGTGCTCGAGGTCGTGGTGCCGGACCGCAGGGACCCCCTGGAAATCGTGGAGGAAGTAGTGGACGACCTGTTGATCCTGCTGGACGATGACGAATTTGTGGTCATCGACAAACCGGTCGGTGTGGCCGCGCACCCTTCGCCCGGCTGGGTGGGACCCACGGTGGTGGGAGGCCTCGCCGGGCTCGGCTACCGGATTTCGACGTCGGGCGCCCCGGAGCGCGCCGGCATCGTCCACCGGCTCGATGTCGGCACGTCCGGTGTCATGGTGGTGGCCAAGACCGAAAATGCCTACACCGTGCTCAAGCGGGCCTTCAAGGAGCGCACCGTGGACAAGGTATATCACGCCGTCGTCCAGGGCCTTCCCGATCCGCTGGCGGGCACCATCGACGCGCCCATCGGCCGGCACCCGGGCCATGACTGGCGGTTTGCCGTGACCGAGGACGGCCGTGATTCGGTGACGCACTATGAGGTCCTGGAAGCTTTCGGGAAAGCCTCACTCGTGGAGGTGCACCTCGAGACGGGCCGCACCCACCAGATCCGCGTGCATTTCTCGGCCCTGCGCCACCCCTGCGCCGGTGACCTCACCTACGGTGCGGACCCGAGGCTGGCCGCCACCCTCGGCCTCACCCGGCAGTGGCTGCACGCCCGGGAACTGTCCTTCGACCACCCGCGGACAGGGGAGCGGGTTACCGTCGCCAGCGAGTACCCGCAGGACCTGCAGTACGCGCTGACGGTCCTGGAGTCCGGAAACGCCTGAGCCGCACGGCACGGGCGGCCTGAATCCACGGGGTTCTGCCGGGCCGCCCGCTGCCGCCGTTCGGTGCCAACCGCCGTGGCTGCACGCCGCCGTCGTGGCACGGCACTAGAATGGTGCGGTGACTTCCAGCAACGACTCGTTTGTCCATCTCCACAACCACACCGAGTACTCGATGCTGGACGGTGCCGCCCGGCTCGGTGAGCTGTTCGACGAAACCGAACGGCTCGGCATGCCGGCCCTCGCCACGACCGACCACGGCTACCTGTTCGGCGCCTTCGACTTCTGGAAGCGCGCAACAGACCAGGGCATCAGGCCCATCATCGGCGTCGAAGCCTATGTGACTCCCGGGACCGCCCGCACGGACAAGACCCGTGTGCGCTGGGGCGAGGAGCACCAGCGCAAGGACGACATCTCCGGCGGCGGCTCGTACACGCACATGACCCTGCTCAGCTACAACAACGTGGGCATGCGGAACCTTTTCCGGGCCTCCTCGATCGCCTCGCTCGACTCGGTCTTCGGCAAATGGCCCCGGCTGGACCGTGAGCTGCTGAACACCTACTCGGAAGGGCTCATCGCCACCACCGGCTGCCCGTCCGGCGAGGTCCAGACCCGGCTGCGGCTCGGCCAGTACCGCGAAGCCCTGGAGGCCGCGGCGGAGTTCCGCGACATCTTCGGTGCGGAGAACTACTTCTGTGAGCTCATGGACCACGGCCTGGACATCGAGCGGCGCGTCACCGGTGACCTCCTGCGCCTGGCCAAGGACCTGAACCTGCCGCTGGTGGCCACCAACGACCTGCACTACACGCACGAGCACGACGCCAAGGCGCATGAGGCCCTGCTGGCCATCCAGTCCGGTTCCACCCTCCTGGAGCCGACCTACGACAACGGCGGCTCGCGCTTCGCCTTCTCCGGCAGCGGCTACTACCTGAAGTCGCCGCAGGAAATGCGCGAACTGTTCCGCGACCACCCCGAGGCGTGCGACAACACGCTCCTGATCGCCGAACGCTGCGAAGTCTCCTTCAACACCGGCGCCAACTACATGCCCCGGTTCCCCTGCCCGGAGGGGGAGGACGAAACGTCCTGGCTGGTCAAGGAGGTCGACAAGGGACTCCACTACCGTTATCCCGGAGGCATCCCGGACAAGGTCCGCAAGCAGGCCGACTATGAGCTCGAAGTCATCACCTCGATGGGCTTCCCGGGCTACTTCCTCGTCGTCGCCGACTTCATCAACTGGGCCAAGAACAACGGCATCCGGGTCGGTCCCGGGCGTGGCTCCGGTGCTGGCTCCATGGTGGCCTACGCCATGCGCATCACCGACCTGGACCCGCTGCACCACGGCCTGATCTTCGAGCGCTTCCTCAACCCGGACCGCGTCTCCATGCCTGACTTCGACGTCGACTTCGATGACCGGCGCCGTTCCGAAGTGATCGACTACGTCACACGCAAATACGGCGACGAACGCGTGGCGATGATCGTCACCTACGGCACCATCAAGACCAAGCAGGCCCTCAAGGACTCTTCGCGCGTGCTGGGCTACCCGTTCAGCATGGGCGAACAGCTGACCAAGGCGCTGCCGCCGGCGGTCATGGCCAAGGACATCCCGCTGGCCGACATTCAGAACCCCCAGTCCAAGCGCTACAGCGAGGCCGGCGACTTCCGCCAGCTCATCAGCACCGACCCGGAGGCCGCCAAGGTCTTCGAGACGGCGCTGGGCATCGAGGGCCTGAAGCGGCAATGGGGCGTGCACGCCGCCGGCGTCATCATGTCCTCGGACCCCATCATCGACGTGATCCCGATCATGCGCCGCTTCCAGGACGGCCAGGTCATCACCCAGTTCGACTACCCGACGTCCGAAGGCCTCGGCCTGATCAAGATGGACTTCCTCGGGCTGCGAAACCTGACGATCATTTCCGATGCCCTGGAAAACATCAAAATGAACCGCGGCATCGAGCTCGACCTCGAAACGCTCGAGCTGGATGACACGGCGTCCTACGAGCTGCTCGCCCGCGGAGACACACTGGGCGTCTTCCAGCTCGACGGCGGACCCATGCGGTCCCTGCTCAAGCTGATGAAGCCCGACAACTTCGAAGACATCTCCGCCGTGCTGGCCCTCTACCGGCCCGGACCCATGGGCGCCAACGCGCACACCGACTACGCGCTGCGCAAGAACAAGATCCAGGAAGTCATCCCGATCCACCCGGAACTCGAGGAACCGCTGTCCGAAATCCTCGGCGGGACCTACGGGCTGATCGTGTACCAGGAGCAGGTCATGGCCGTGGCGCAGAAGCTCGCCGGCTATACCCTGGGCCAGGCCGATATCCTGCGCCGCGCCATGGGCAAGAAGAAGAAATCCGAGCTGGACAAGCAGTTCGCCGGCTTCTCCCAGGGCATGCAGGACAACGGCTATTCCATGGCCGCGGTCAAGACCCTCTGGGACATCCTCCTGCCGTTCTCGGACTACGCCTTCAACAAGGCGCACTCGGCCGCCTACGGCGTGATCTCCTACTGGACCGCGTACCTGAAGGCGCACTACGCGCCGGAGTACATGGCTGCCCTGCTGACCTCGGTGGGTGACGACAAGGACAAGTCGGCGATCTACCTCAACGAATGCCGGCGCATGGGCATCACGGTGCTGCCGCCGGACGTTAACGAGTCAGCCCTTAACTTCACCCCTGTGGGCACCGACATCCGCTTCGGCATGGGCGCCATCCGCAACGTCGGCGTGAACGCCGTCGAAGCCATGGTGGCGGCGCGCGAAAAAGAAGGCGCCTACACCTCCTTCAAGGACTACCTCCTGAAGGTCCCGGCAGTGGTCTGCAACAAGCGCACCATCGAATCCCTGATCAAGGCCGGCGCCTTCGACTCGCTCGGCCACCCCCGCCGGGCCCTGGCCATGATCCATGAAGAAGCGATCGACTCCGTCATCACCCTCAAGCGCAACGAGGCGATCGGCCAGTTCGACCTCTTCGCCGGCTTTGAGGACCAGGAGCCCGAGGCGTCGCTCAGCACCGAGATCCCGGACCTGCCGGAATGGGAGAAGAAGGACAAACTGGCGTTCGAGCGCGACATGCTCGGCCTCTACGTCTCCGACCATCCGCTGCAAGGACTGGAAGGGCTCCTGAGCCAGCACGCCGACCGGTCGATCACCTCGATCATCGCCGAAGACGGCCCGCCGGACGGCTCGATCGTGACCATCGCCGGCATGATCACCTCGCTCAGCCGACGGATCGCCAAGGCCAGCGGCAACGCCTACGCCCGGGCCGAAATCGAGGACCTCGCCGGTTCCATGGAGGTCATGTTCTTCGGCCAGGTCTACGGCCCCATCGCCTCGGTGCTCGCGGAGGACCTGATCGTGGTGGTCAAGGGCCGGCTGCAGCGGCGCGACGACGGCGCCGTCACCTTGAACTGCATGGAACTCTCCGTACCGGACCTCAGCGACAGCCAGAACGGGCCCGTGGTGATCACCATGGCCACGCACAAGGCCACCGAAGCCGTGGTCACCGAACTGGGCGACGTGCTGCGCACCCACCGCGGAAATTCGGAGGTCCGCCTGCACCTGCAGGGCGACACCCGGGTGGAGGTCATGGGGCTGCCGGTGCACCTGCGCGTCAACCCGAGCCCGTCACTGTTCGGCGACTTGAAGGTGCTGCTCGGCCCGACGTGCCTGGATAACTAGGGCGGGCTACCGGCCCCGGGCACTGGAACGGCCGGCCGGCCGGCGGCTAGATCTCGTAGTCGAGTGGAACGGGCTGGCTGTAGCCCCCGGAGTGGTAGAGCAGGGGAACGCCGTCGTCGCCGACCTGGCCCTCCACCACCTCGACGACCACGACGGCGTTGTTCTCGAAGGAGAGCCGCATCTGGACCTTGCCGATCAGCCAGCCGCTGACCCCCTTGAGCACGGGCACCTCGTGGGGGCCGAGCTCCCAGTGGTCGCCGTCGAACCGGTTGCCGGCCCGGGCGAAACGGTCGGCGAGCTCCTGGTTTTCCAGCCCGAGCATGTGCACGCCAATGTAGGTCGTGTTCGCCACGGCCGGCCACGAGCTGGAGGTCCTGGCCATGTTGAATGTAAAGCGCGGCGGCTTGGCGGACAGTGAGGCCACAGAGGTCGCCGTGAATCCGAACGGGACGCCGTTGTGGTTGGCCGTGATGATGGCCACGCCCGCCGCGTGCCGGCGGAACATTTCCCTGAATGTTCCCTCGAAAATACCTTCATCTGTGGCCACTGCGATCCAACTCCCTGCTGCACGTGCGTGTCGTACTTATACTCTGCCAGCGTATTGCGCAGGGGAATCGAGTGCGGCATTTTCTTTACGTCTCCCGTCATGTGCTGCCGGCCGGCGTCATGCGCCGCGGCAATCCTTGTTACGGTTTGTTGCATGACACAGTCCGCAGTAGACGGCCCCGTCCACCACTCCGGGGAGCCCGCACAGCCCGAGCGGCATCCCGAGGGGCAGCCAGGTCCCGGGCGGACATGGCGGAAGGCCACGGTCATCGCGGCCGCCGGCATCCCGGTGGGGCTGCTCTGGTGGCTTCTGGCGCCGTCGGGCCTCAATATCCTGACCGGAAACCCTGACCTCGCCGCCGGCACCAACACCGCCACCTGGCTGCCCAGGGACCTTGTGCTGGCGGGGCTGTGCCTGCTCGCAGGGTGCGTTGCCGGGTCGTTCGTCGCCGGCAACAAGCACCAGCAGCCCGGCCCCGTCACCGTTATCCTCGTGGTCCTCGCCGGCGCAGCCGGTGCGCTCATCGCGTGGGGAACCGGCGTGCTCAGCGCCCAATGGTGGGGAGCGCCGGCGGATACTTCGGCCAGCGCCAGCGTCGCCTTCTCCCTGCGCTCCTATGCGGTCCTCGCCATCTGGCCGGCAGCGATCGCCCTGGCCATCTTCCTGAACAGCCTCTTCCCGGGCAACGGGGGCAAACCCCGCCGCGGCGGGGCACGTAAAATGATCGGGTGAGCCTAACTCCTGACAGCCCCGTGACCCCGATGACCGCCGCCCTTAACTTCCGCACGGTGGACGTGCGCGGTGCGCACCTGTCTCTCGCCGGACTCCGCGCAGCCGTGCCCCGGGCACAGTCCGGGACGATGGCCGACGCCGAGGGCAAGGTCCTGGATATCATCTCCGCCGTCCGCGCCCGGGGCTTTGGCGCACTGCAGGAGCTGGCACTTGCTTTCGACGGCGTTGAGCAGGCGCATCCCCGCGTCCCTGCCGAGGCGCTGCGTGCAGCCCTTGAGAACCTGGATCCCGCCGTCCGCGCGGCCCTGGAAGAATCCATCAAGCGGGCCCGCGCCTTCGCCGACGCCCAGCGCCCGGCGAACATCGACGTCGAACTCGGCGAGGGCGCCGTCGTCAGCCAGAACTGGGTGCCGGTGGCGCGCGTGGGGCTCTATGTCCCCGGCGGCCTGGCGGTCTACCCGTCCTCGGTGATCATGAACGTGGTCCCGGCCCTGGCCGCCGGCGTCGAATCGATTGCCCTGGCCTCGCCGCCGCAAAAGAACTTCGGCGGCCTCCCGCACCCCACGATCCTGGCTGCGGCCTGCCTGCTGGGCATCGAGGAGGTCTACGCGATCGGCGGGGCGCAGGCCATCGCGGCCTTCGCCTACGGCATCCCGGCCGACGCGTCCGACGGCGGCCACCTCCCCGGGATCGAGCCCGTGGATGTCGTCACCGGTCCGGGCAATATCTTCGTGGCCACCGCCAAGCGCCTGGTCAAAGGCGTTGTCGGGATCGATTCCGAGGCCGGCACCACGGAGATCGCGATCCTCGCGGACGCCACCGCCAGTCCGGCGCTCGTGGCCGCGGACCTCATCAGCCAGGCCGAGCACGACCCCAAGGCTGCATCGGTGCTGTTCACCGACTCCGAGGCCCTCGCCGCCGAGGTCCGCGTGGAGCTTGAGCGGCAGGCCGCTGCCACCAAGCACTCCAGCCGCGTCCGCGAGGCACTCTCGGGCCCGCAGTCCGGGGTGGTGCTGGTCGAGGACCTGGAGCAGGGCATTGCCGCCTGCGACGCGTACGCCGCGGAACACCTTGAAATCATGACCGCCGACGCCGCCCGGGTGGCCCGCCGGATCCGCAGCGCCGGTGCGATCTTCGTGGGGGACTACAGCCCCGTGAGCCTGGGGGACTATTGCGCGGGCTCCAACCACGTGCTGCCCACCAGCGGCACCGCTGCCTTCTCCTCCGGACTGAACGTGACCACGTTTCTGCGTGCCATCCAGGTCATCAACTACACCCGGTCCGCGTTGGAGCAGGTCAGCGGCCACATCGTCAGCCTCTCCGGCGCGGAGGACCTGCCGGCGCACGGCGAGGCCGTCACGGTGCGGTTCGCCGCCCGGTAGTTCAGGACCCAGACCACTACATGTAGTAATTACAGGCTTGTTATTCTGCTACATCTAGTCGTAAACTGAGGTCACACCGGATTGCGACAGGGGAGGAACCGACATGTATTGCCCGTTCTGCCGTAACCCTGATTCGCGCGTCGTGGACAGCCGGATCGCCGATGACGGCTCCGCCATCCGGCGCCGTCGGCAGTGCCCCGAATGCGGCCGCCGGTTCACCACCGTGGAAACCACCAGCCTGACCGTCATCAAGCGCTCCGGGGTCGGCGAGCCGTTCAGCCGCAGCAAGGTCATCAACGGCGTGCGCAAGGCCTGCCAGGGCCGCCCGGTCACCGAAGACGACCTCGCCCTGCTGGCGCAGGAAGTCGAGGAGGCGATCCGGGGATCCGGCGCCGCCGAAATCGAGGCCCACGAAGTCGGGCTGGCGATCCTGGAGCCGCTGCAGCGTCTCGACGAGGTCGCCTACCTGCGGTTCGCCAGCGTCTACCAGGCCTTCGAATCGCTCGAGGACTTCGAATCGGCGATTTCCCTGCTTCGCCATGAGGCCGAGACCAAGGGCCGGGACGGCAAGAGCCCGGACAAGCGGCCGCTCCAGGCGCCGTCGTAAATGTCCTGATTGTCCTGGTGACTGCGTCCCGGGATCCACCACAGACTCCGGTGGTGGCAGCGGAGGGGAAGCCGCAGCCACCACCGGCTCCACTTAACCGCTCCACAAAGAAATTGAGCTATCACTCCGGGTCGTTCCCAGCGTTCAGAACGACCCGGAGTGATAGCTCAATTGGTTTTTGCGGCGTGATGGGCCTTTATTTTGCCAGCTTGTGCTTGAGGGCAATCTCGATGGCCGCGCCCACGATCCCGGCGTCGTTCTTCAGCTCGGCCGGGACGATCGGCGTGCGCAGCTTCAAGCGCGGCAGGTACTCGTCCGCACGCTTGGAGATGCCGCCGCCTACAATGAAGAGCTCGGGGGAGAACAGGAATTCAACATGGGAGAAGTAGCGCTGCAGCAGGACGCTGTACTGTTCCCAGCTGAGGCCCTCGCGCTCACGGGCCACGGCTGAGGCCTTGGTCTCGGCGTCGAAGCCGTCAATCTCCAGGTGTCCGAGTTCGGCGTTGGGAACCAGCTTGCCGTCGAAGATGAACGCAGAACCGATGCCGGTGCCAAGGGTGATCACCAGCACCGTGCCGGCGACTCCCTCGCCGGCACCGAAGCGGGCCTCGGCGAGTCCGGCCGCGTCGGCGTCGTTGATGACCTCCACCGGGCGGCCGAGACGCGCCGTGAGCATGGCATCGATGTCGGCTTCCAGCCACGACTTGTCTACATTCGCGGCCGAATGGACCACGCCGTGCTGGATGATGCCGGGGAAGGTGACTCCCACGGGGCTGCTGGCGTCGGGGGCATCGGAACGGGCAGAGAGCTCGGCGACAACCTGCGCGACGACTTCGGCCACGGACTCAGGGGTGGAGGGCTGCGGCGTCGGGAAGCGCACGCGGTCACCGATCAGCTTCCCCTTCTTCAGGTCCACGATCCCGCCCTTGATTCCGGTGCCACCGATGTCAATGCCGATCAGGGGGGCGTTCTTCTTCGACTTTTCGTCCTTCTTGGCCAATGTCGTTCCGTTCGTGGCAGGGGCGGGCTGTAGTGACCGGGCAAGGCCGGTGGTGAAAGAGCGGGGTGGTTCCGGGAACTAGCGTGTGGAGCCGGCGGTCAGGGCAGCGTGAGGACCTCGGCACCGGACTCCGTCACGAGCAGGGTGTGCTCGAACTGGGCGGTGCGCTTGCGGTCGCGGGTCACGACGGTCCAGTCATCGGCCCACATGTCCCAGTCAACGGTGCCCAGGGTCAGCATTGGCTCGATCGTGAACACCATACCGGTTTCCATGGTGGTGTTGTATGCCGGCGCCGCGTCATAGTGCGGAATGATCAGCCCGGTGTGGAAGGCTTCGCCAACTCCGTGCCCGGTAAAGTCGCGGACCACCCCGTAGCCGAAGCGCTTTGCGTAGGACTCGATGGTCCTGCCGATCACGTTGATTTCGCGTCCGGGAGCCACGGCCCGGATGGCGCGGTTAAGCGATTCCCGGGTGCGCTCGACGAGGAGGCGGGATTCCTCGTCGACGTCGCCGACCAGGAAGGTGTAGTTGGTGTCGCCATGGACGCCGCCAATGAAGGCCGTGATGTCGATGTTGAGGATGTCGCCGTCCCGGACCACCGTGCTGTCCGGGATGCCGTGGCAGATGACCTCGTTGAGGGACGAACACAGGGACTTCGGAAAGCCCCGGTATCCGAGGGTGGAGGGGTACGCGTTGTGGTCCAGCAGGAACTCATGGCCCACCCGGTCCAGCTGGTCGGTGGTGACGCCGGGTTCGATGTGCCTGCCGACCTCCACGATGGCCTGGGCGGCGATTTTGGAGGCGATCCGGATCTTCTCGATGGTCTCCGCCGACTTGACCTCGGACCCTGTGAACTTCGCAGGAGCCGGCTTGCCTACATATTCCGGACGCGGGATGGACGGCGGCACGGGAAGCTGCGGGCTCACTGTCCCCGGGACCAGCGTGCCGATGGGTGCAGTTGAGGCTAGAGAAGGCATAGATTGATCATATAAGTAGCCGGGCTCGCCCCGGAAAATACAGCCCGGAAAATACAGCCCGGAAAATACAGCCCGGAAAATACAGCCCGGAAAACACGCCGGGACACGCTCCGGGCCATGAAGGAGCCCCGATGCCCGAATACTGGTACAACGTCAACACCCACGAGATCGAGGAAGACGCGATGTCCGACTGGAGCCAGCTGATCGGACCGTACAAGACCCGTGAGGAAGCCGAACATGCCCTGGAAAAGGTCAAGGCGCGCAATGAGGCTTGGGACAAGGACGAGGACGACTAGCCCGTACGGGCCTGCTGCGCCCGCGGGAACGTCCCCCGGCGATCGCGGACCGGACAGCGCACAGGCTGACTGATTTTTCCCAGCCCCTGATTCTCACCCTGTGAGGGTGGGTGCGAGCCGGTTGCCGACAGCCATACTGGGAAAATGCCGACGCGCGTTGCCCGCACCCGCGGCGCCCGAATCTCAGACCTCGCCAGGCTGGTCCTTGCCTGGGCTGCCTCGACTGTAGCCCTCATTATCACCGGCGCCCTGCTTCCGGGGTTCTCTGCGGCCAGCTGGTGGTCATACGCCGCCGTGGCGGCGGCAGCCGGCCTCGTCGGCCTGGTCCTGCGCCCGGTGCTAGTGGAGATCTCGGCCAGGGTGGGCTGGGTGGCAGTGCTTCTCACCGCCCTGGTGGGGCAGGCCCTGATCATGTACGTCGCCATCCGTCTGGTGCCCGGCATCGAGTCGACGCCTTTGACAGCCCTCGCCGCTACTTGGGTCAGTGCCGTCGTGGGCACGCTCATTTCGTGGGCCACCACAGCCGGAACCGATGACGGCCTCATCACCTCGCTGGCCGGACGGGCACGCCGGCAGGTACCGGTGACCGATCCGGAGGTTGACGGTGTCCTGTTCGTCCAGCTCGACGGGGTCCCCTTCCCGGTGCTGCAGTGGGCTATCCAGTCCGGGGGAGTGCCCCATCTCCGCCGCTGGCTGGCCTCGGGGGACTATCAGTTCCGTGAATGGACTCCCCAGCTGCCTTGCACGACGCCGGCGAGCCAGATGGGCATTCTGCACGGCACGGTCGACGGGATCCCGGCCTTCCGGTGGTATGACCGTGAGCTCCAACGCGTCCTGGTGGCCAACCGTCCGGCAGACGCCCGGGTGATCGAAGAAAGGCACAGCACCGGCCAGGGACTGCTCTGCGACGACGGCGTCTCCATCTCGAACCTGTTCACCGGTGACGCGCCCCGCTCGTTTTTGACGATGAGCCGGGTAGAGGTCCGGCGCGGCTCGACCCAAACCCGCCGGGCGTTCGCCTGGTTTTTTGCCACCCCGAACGGCTTCATGCGCAGCTTCACGCGGACCGTCGGCGAGATCTTCAAGGAGCGTTGGCAGGCCCGGAGACAGGTCAAACGTGACCTCAACCCGCGGGTGCGGCGGGACTGGACCTTCGCCCTGCTGCGGGCAGTCACCAACGGTCTGCTGCGGGACCTGAACACGGCGCTGGTGGCAGAGGAGCTGCGTCGCGGCACGAAGAGCATCTATGTCGACTACGTTGACTACGACGAGATTGCCCACCACGCAGGCATGTTCCGCCCCGAGTCGCTTGCAGCCCTGGATGGCTTGGACCGCACGCTCGGTGCCTTGGCCGAACTCGCCGGGTCCGCTCCCCGCCGCTACCGGCTGGTGGTGCTCTCGGACCACGGCCAGTCCCAGGGCACGCCGTTCGCGGACAGGTATGACCAGGCGCTTGGTGATCTGTGCGCGGAACTGATGCAGGAACACGTTCAGAACGTGGACGCGTCCGTCGAGGGACTCGGGCGCGCTGACTCCATCGCCGGCGACGTTGCCACTGGCGGATTGTCCGGGAAGCTAGCCGGCCGCGCCGACAAGGTGCTGACCAAGGCACAAGAGACGCCGGCACAGCAGACATCCGGCCCAGGCGGCGCGGAGGACCCGGTGGTCGTGTTGGGCTCGGGCAACCTGGGCCTGGTGTACCTGCGGGGTGACCGGCGCCTGAGTCTCCAGGCCCTCGAGCATCGGTGGCCCGCCCTGGTCCCTGGCCTGGCGGGCCATCCCGGCATCGGGTTCGTGGCCGGCATCGATGAAGAGGGCGGGGCGTGGGCGATCGGAAGCGGTGGGCGCGTCAACATCACCAGCGGGGCAGTGGAGGGCACCGACCCGCTGGCCGGTTTCGGGCCGCATGCGGCGCGGGTGCTGAATCTCGCGTTGATGCACCCCGAGGCGCCGGACCTCTATGTCAACAGCGCGGTGGATCCCGCGACCGGCGACGTTGCAGCCTTCGAAGGCCTCGTGGGATCGCACGGGGGACTGGGAGGCTGGCAGGACCGCGCCGTGCTGATGGGCCCGGCCGATCTCATGGCGCGGCTGCCCGAGCGGATCGAGGGTGCCGGGGAACTCCACCAGGTGCTGGTGGCGATGCTTGAGTCCTGTGGCCAGCGCGCCACGACGGCGTCCCGCGGCTGAGCGACCAACCGGGGGGATTTCCCCGGGGCGGATCCAACCCGAGGCCCCTGGCTTACGAGGGCGCGACCCAGGACTGGCCGGCAGCGAGGACCACTGCCGTGCAGCCGGGAGCCTGTTCCGCCACGGCAGCGGCGAACCGGTGGCCGGGCCGCTCGAGCCAGCTCCGGGCAAAGTAGGTGACGAACGGAGGGTGCAGCGTCCCCCAGTGCACCGGCAGGGCGAACCGCGCGCCGCTCATCGCGACAGCCCGGGCGGCGGTCTCCGGAGTCAGGTGTCCCGCCGAGAGCCTCGGCCCCCACCCCCAGACCGGCACCAGGGCGACATCGATCGGCCCTCCCGCCATGGCGGGGAGCGCGGCCATCTCCGGGAACAAGCCAGTGTCACCGGCGATCCACACGATGCCCGACTGGCCGCGGACGAGCTGGCCATTGGCGTCGTTGGGTCGGTGCGGCATTGGCCGGCTGCGATGCTCGGCCGGCACCTGGCGAATCTGGACGCCGCTGCCTACCGGGGTCCAGCCGTCGCCCAAGGAAACTGTGTGCGCCAGCTTTCGGCGACGCAGCCAGGCCACGTTCGCCGGCGCGCTCATCAGCGGTGCCCCGCGCAGCATGCGCAGGGAGCGCAACTCGGCGTGGTCGTGGTGCAGGTGGGAGAGGAGCACCGCGTCCGGTCGGTCCCACAAGGCCGGGTCCGGACGCGGTGCCAGGCGTCGGAGCAACCCGGCATGGGAACGGAGCAGCGGATCGGTGAGGATCCGAACCCCGTCGAGATCCAGAACCACCGTGGAGTGACCAAGCCAGGTGATTCTCATGTCGGGCGTAGCCCGTTTTCGTGTCAGGCCAAGGCCTTTGCCTTGAGCGAATCAAACTCGGTCTGGTTGATGGCTCCGGAATCGAGCAGCGCCCTGGCATCGGCGATCTGGCCGGCCGGGCTGGCCGTCGAGCCTGCGGCCTGCTTGATGTACTCCTGCTGGGCAGCCTGCTGCTGGGCCAGCATCTTCATCTGACGATCGGTCATGCTCCGGCCCCGGGCGATCAGGTAGATGAGGGCGCCGAGCCAGGGAACGAAGATCAGCAGGATAACCCAGCCGGCCTTGGCCCAACCGCTGAGTTCGTGGTCGCTGAACAAGTCCATCAGGCAGCGGAACCACACCATCAGCGCAGCGATCCAGATGAAGAACCAGAAACTCCAGAGCAGAACGTTCCAGAAGCTATTCGTGTCCATCGATACTCCTCGAATCGTGTCCGCCGGAGCCTGACCTGACGCTTAGCGCATGAAACCGTCCGGGCCGGCGGAACATCTTGAGGTCCTAATGCAGACCTTATTGGTCAGCCTGCCCGTACCTGAGGCGCAACGCATCGCCCGTGAAGGATGAGGTCTTGCAAAAGAGTCCCCGGAACCGGAAGGTCAGGGGCCCGCCGGAGCGGAACTAGAAGGAGTGTTCCGGGCCGGGGAACTGGCCTGAGCGCACGTCGTCGCCATAGGCTTTTGCGGCGTCACTGAGCGACGTGCGGAGGTCGGCGTACTGTTTGACGAATTTCGCCATCTTTCCGCCGCGCAAACCGGCCATGTCCTGCCACACCAGGACCTGTCCGGTGGTGGCGCTGCCGGCGCCGATGCCGACCGTGGGGACGTCGACGGCGGCATCCACGGCGGCTGCCGTGGCGGCCGGGACCATTTCCATGAGCACGCTGAACGCGCCGGCGTCCGCCAGCGCGACGGCGTCGTCGATCAACCGCTGGGCGTCATCGCCGCGGCCCTGGACGCGGTAGCCGCCGAGGGAGTGCTCGCTCTGCGGGGTGAAACCGATGTGCGCCATGACGGGGATGCCGGCCTGGACCATGGCCCGGACGGTCTCGGCGTAGAACTTTCCGCCTTCGATCTTAACGGCGTGGGCCAGGCCCTCTTTCAGGAACCGGACGCCGGTGGCAACAGCCTGCTGGGCGGAGACCTCGTAGCTGCCGAACGGCAGGTCAGCGACCACCAGGGCCCGCCGTGCGGAGCGGGCGACGGCCCGGCACAGCGGAAGGAGCTCGTCCACCGTCACCGGAAGGCTGGTTTCGTTGCCGAAGACGTTATTGGAGGCCGAATCGCCGACCAGGAGCACCTCGATGCCTGCCTGGTCAAAGATTTCTGCGGTGTACTGGTCATACGCGGTGAGCATGGCGAAGCGCTCACCGTTCGCCTTGGCCGCCTGGAGATGATGCGTGCGGATCCTGGCCGCCGGTTTCCGGGCCGCCTCCGCAGGCCCGCCGGTGCCGCCGTCGGCGGTTCCGTCTGTGCCACTGGCCGTCGTGCCCGAAGAGGCGGCCGCTGAAGCCGCCGCCGGGCCGCTGCCGTAGGGGGCCGCGAGTTCTGCGGGCGTGCTGGAATCGGAGCTGTTACTTGAGGCCATGCCACGAGCGTAGTGCGAGACGAAGTGCCGCAGCTACCGCGGGTTGCCCCCGCCCGGCGTGAATCACGTCACACGGGCGGCCTGTGCGACGGCGCAATAGCCCCTCTCGCCGCGAATTCGTCCGCCTTTGTGTTAACGGTGTGTTACGCGGGGGTCCGGCTTCAGCAATCGGCGGCAATGCTTAGTAAAGTGAACCGTGAGCAGCCGCGGGGCCCATGAATGCCGGGCCTGGGGCGGATGGAAGAACCGGAAAGAGGCCAGTATGGACCGCCAGCAAGAGTTTGTCCTGCGGACGATCGAAGAGCGCGACGTGCGGTTTGTGCGCCTGTGGTTCACCGACGTCGTGGGATCGCTCAAGTCCGTGGCGCTGGCCCCGGCCGAGGTGGAAGGCGCCTTCGAGGAAGGACTCGGATTCGACGGTTCCTCGATCGAAGGCCTGGCCCGCGTCTTCGAATCCGACATGCTGGCCCAGCCGGATCCGGCCACGTTCCAGATCCTGCCGTGGCGTGGCGAGACCGAGGCCACATCGCGGATGTTCTGCGACATCCTGACGCCCGACGGCGAACCTTCCGCCGCGGACCCGCGCAACGTCCTCAAGCGCACCCTGGCCAAGGCCGCGGACATGGGCTTCACCTGCTACACCCACCCCGAGATCGAGTTCTACCTGCTCAAGTCCCAGGAACCGGGGCCGGACGGATCACCCATCCCCGTGGACGAGGGCGGCTACTTCGACCACGTCCCGGGCGGCGTGGCCCAGGACTTCCGCCGGACCGCCGTGACCATGCTCGAATCGGTGGGTATCTCGGTGGAATTCAGCCACCACGAAGCCGGCCCGGGCCAGAACGAAATCGACCTGCGCTACGCCGACGCCCTGCAGACCGCGGATAACATCATGACGTTCCGCACGGTCATCAAGGAAGTCGCGCTGCAGCAGGGCACCTATGCCACCTTCATGCCCAAGCCCTTCACCGCCCACCCGGGTTCCGGCATGCACACCCACTTTTCCCTCTTTGAGGGGGACACCAACGCCTTCTACGAGGCCGGTTCCGAGTTCCAGCTTTCCGAGACGGCGCGCCAGTTCATCGCCGGCATCCTCAAGCACGCCCCCGAATTCACGGCCGTGACCAACCAGTTCGTCAACTCTTACAAGCGGCTCTGGGGCGGGGGAGAGGCACCGAGCTACCTGAGCTGGGGCCACAACAACCGCTCCGCCCTGGTCCGCGTCCCGCTGTACAAGCCCGGCAAGGGCCAGTCCGCGCGGATCGAATACCGTGGCATCGACTCCGCCGCCAACCCCTACCTGGCCTACGCCGTGCTGCTCGGTGCCGGCCTCAAGGGCATCGAGGAGGGCTACCAGCTCCCCGCGGCGGCCGAGGACGACATCTGGTCGCTGAGCTCGGCGGAACGCCGCGCCATGGGACACGACCCGCTGCCGGCCAGCCTGCATGACGCCATCCGGACCATGGAGGATTCCGAGCTCATGCCGCAGATCCTCGGCGAGCAGGTGTTCGAGCACTTCCTGCGCAACAAGCGTGCAGAATGGCAGGACTACCGCCTCCAGGTGACGCCCTACGAACTGCAGCGCAATCTCGGCATTCTGTAGGTTGCCCCGATGAGCCTGGCACGACGCCTCATTGCCGCCGGCTTCAGCGATCTCGACAAGGGCGAGCGGTTCCTGGCGGCCCGGGAACTGGAAGGACTCGACCAGGATGCCCTCTTTGCAGGGCTGCAGCTGGCGGCCAACCCGGACACGGCCCTGCAGTCCCTGGTCCGGCTGATCGAGAAGCACCCGGAGCTGCGCAAGCTTGCCGTCGCGGACCCGGAAAGCAGCGAACCGCTGTACCGGGTCCTGGGGGCCTCCGAGGCGCTGGGCGAGTTCCTCATCCGCCACCCCGAACACCTCGATGCCTTCGATGTCCGGGTCAGTCCGGAGCCGATGCCCGCGGACGCCGTGGCCCTGCGGACGCGGCTGCTGCAGTCGGTGCGGGCCGATCCCAAGTCTGCCCGGCCGGTGGCGGCCCTTAGCGGTCAGGAAGCCTACGCGGCCCTGCGCACCGCCTACCGGCGCGGGCTCGTGGAGCTCGCCATCAAGGACCTGTGCGCGGCCGATCCGCTGGACTTCATGCCGGCCGCGGGTGCGGAACTGGCGGATCTCGCCGGGGCTGCGCTCGAGGCGGCCCTCGCCGTGTCCCGGGCCGAGGCGGCGGAGAAGTTCGACGCCGCGGAGGTGGCCGACGTCGGCCTCGCCGTGATCGGCATGGGCAAGTGCGGTGCCCGCGAACTGAACTACATTTCCGACGTCGACGTCATCTACGTGATCGAGTCCGGCGCGGTTGAGGAGACCCGGGCCACGACCATCGGCACGGTCCTCGCCTCCGGGATCTCGCGCGCGATCATGTCCACGAGCCGCGAACCCGGGCTGTGGGAAGTCGATGCGAACCTCCGGCCCGAGGGCAAGTCGGGGCCGCTGGTCCGGACCCTCGCCTCGCACGAGAGCTATTACGCGCGCTGGGCCGAGAGCTGGGAATTCCAGGCCCTCCTGAAGGCCCGGACCATCGCCGGCGACACCGTCCTGGGGGCCCGCTACGAGGCAGCCCTGACGCCCCTGATCTGGTCTTCGGCCGGCCGGGAGGGCTTTGTCGAATCCGTCCGCGCCATGCGCCGCCGCGTCACCGAGCATATTCCAGCCGATGAGGAACAGCGGCAGATCAAGCTGGGCCGCGGCGGCCTGCGCGACGTCGAATTCACCGTCCAGCTGCTGCAGCTCGTGCACGGCAAGTCTGATGAATCGCTGCGCTGCCGTGACACCACCTCGGCCATCGCCGCGCTCTCCGCCGGCGGGTATATCGGCCGCTCCGACGCCGCGGAGTTCGACCGCGACTACCGCTACCTGCGGCTGCTCGAACACCGGATCCAGCTGTTCCAGCTGCGCCGGACGCACCTCATGCCGGTGAACGAAGCGTCATTGCGTTCCCTCGCCAAGGCGGTCCTGGGACCTTTCTCCGCCGAGCGGCCCAAGCCGGACGCTCTGGTCGCCGCATGGCGAAAAACCAAGCGCTCCGTGCGGGAACTCCACGAACGAATTTTCTACCGCCCCCTGCTCAATACTGTCGCCACCCTGAGCAGCGAAGAGGCACGCCTGACCCCGGAAGCCGCCCAGGGCCGCCTCGCCGCCCTCGGTTACCTCGATCCCCCCGGCGCCATGCGGCACATCGAGGCCCTCACCGCCGGCGTGAGCCGGCGCGCGGCACTCCAGCGCCAGCTCCTGCCCATCCTGCTGGACTGGCTCGCCGACGGCGTGGACCCCGACGCCGGGCTGCTCGCCTTCCGGCGGGTCAGCGAGGCCCTCGGCACAACGCACTGGTACCTGGGCATGCTCCGGGATTCGACGGCCGCGGCCGAGCGGCTCTGCCACGTGCTCGCCAACTCCCGGCTGATCGCGGACCTGCTGGAGGTTTCGCCCGAATCAGTGGCGTGGCTGGGCACGGACAAGGAACTGGTGCCGCTGAGCTTCGAATCCCAATGGCTTGAAATCACCTCGAAGATGTCCCGGCACGCGGACCCGGAGAGTGCCATGCGGCTGATCCGGCTGATCCGGCGCCGGGAAATCCTCCGGGTCGCCATCGCGGACAGCGCCGGGCTGCTGGACCAGGACCAGGTGGGGGAAGCCCTCGCCGACACGGACCGGGCCGCCGTGCTGGGGGCGCTGCGCGTGGCGGAGACGATCATCACCGCCGGGGAACCGCTGAAGACCCACGTGCTGGTGGTTGCGATGGGCCGTCAGGGCGGCCGGGAGATCGGCTACGGCTCGGACGCCGACGTCATGTATGTCCACCGCGGACGCCCCGGCGTGCCGGAAGAGGAGGCGCAGGCTCAGGCCCTGCAGATCGTGGGCAAGCTCTCCAGCCTGCTGACCCAGCCGCTCAAACCGGCGATCCTGGCCGAGCGGGTACTCGCGGTGGACGCGGACCTGCGCCCCGAGGGCAAGAGCGGGCCCATGGTGCGGTCCCTGGAGTCCTATGCCGAGTACTACCGCCGGTGGTCCCTGGTCTGGGAGGCCCAGGCGTTGCTGCGGGCGCGCCCCATGGCCGGCGACGACGCCCTGGCCGAGGATTTCGTCGCGCTGATCGACACCATCCGGTACCCGGAGTCTTTGTCTGACCAGGACGTCCGGGAGGTGCGGCGGGTCAAGGCCAGGGTCGAGGCGGAGCGCCTGCCGCGCGGCGCCGATGCCGCCCGTCACCTGAAGCTTGGCCGGGGCGGGTTGAGTGACGTCGAGTGGCTGGCCCAGCTGCTCCAGCTCCGGCACGCCGGCCGGCACCCGGAGCTGCGGACCACGTCCACGGTGGACGCGCTCGAGGCGGCCGCGGCCCTGGACCTGATGGACGCGGGGGACACCGGCATCCTCCTCCGGGCCTGGCGGCTGGCGAGCCGGATCCGTTCGGCCAACGTCATCTGGACCGGCCGGCCCTCGGACCTGCTGCCCTCCTCCCGCCGTGACCTTGAGGCGGTGGCCCGCTGGTGCGGCTACGGACAGGGCAACGCCGCGGCGCTGGAGGAGGACTACCTGCGGTTGAGCCGGCGCGCCCGGGCGGTCTTCGAGCGGGTCTTCTACGGCCAATAGCGCCCGGCGGCGGCCTGCGGCTGCTGACAGGGCCTACTGACACATGCTGCGGGCGGTGCTACCTTGGGCCAATGGCCAGGCAACTTTTTGTGAACCTTCCCGTCCGGAATCTGGATAAGACCGTTGAATTCTTCACGGCGCTGGGATTTTCCTTCAACCCCGACTTCACCGATGAGAACGCCACCTGCATGATCGTCAACGACGGCGCGTACGTCATGCTGCTCGTCGAGTCCTACTTCAAGACCTTCACGTCGAAGTCCGTCGCCGCTACGGCCGGCACCGCCGAGGTCATCATGTCCTTCTCGCTGGAGAGCCGCGAAGCCGTGGATGAGGTCATCCGCACCGCCCTGACCTCCGGGGGCACGGCATCGGCGGAGGCCCAGGACTACGGCTTCATGTACACGCACAGCTTCCAGGACCCGGACGGACACCTCTGGGAAGTCTTCTGGATGGATCCGGCCGGACCGCCCAAGGACGCTGCGCTGTAGCCCCTTTCCTTGAGGCGGCGGGCGCCGCCGGCGCGGGTACGCTGTCTTTATGTCTGGACATGTATGGCTGCTGCCTTTAAAGAACCTCGACGACGACGCCCGGGCCATCAAGCTTGGGGAGATCGCGCTGCTGGAGCTCGGCGCTGGGCAGCAGAAGTTGGTGGGGGACCCGCTGCGGATGATGCTGATCGGGCTCGAGGAAGAGTCCCGGCACCCGATCGCCGTGGATGAGAACGGGGCCGCCGTGGGAGTCTTGACGCTCCAGGCTGGGGCGGCGACCCTCGCGGGCTGGCCAGAGGACCACACGGCCTGGCTCCTGCGGGGCTTCCTGATCGACCGGTGGCAGCAGGGCAAGGGCCTCGGCACCCTCGCCGCGGAGGCCGCAGTGCGGGAGGCCGCCAAACTGACGGCGGACCTCGGCAGCGGCCAGGCCGGCGTTGTACTCTCCGTCAACGAACTGAACCCCGGCGGCCAAGCCGCATACCGCAAGGCCGGATTCGAGGACCGCGGCCGCTACGAAGGCGGCGACGCCGGCCCGCAACGCATCATGTACCGGGCATTCTGACCGCAAGCGCATCTTGACTGGGACGATGTGTGCCTCAGTATTGAACCACGATCAGCCGCTGGAAAGGTGCATGATGGGCCACTCACAGATGCAGGTAGAACCGGTCATCCAGGAGCTCCACATCCCCGCCGGGCTGGCAGGGCCGGTTGAGTTGACGATGGACGTACGTTGTTTCCTTGTGCCGCACACCGGGGGATTGCTGTTGATCGATACGTGCCTCAAGGGCAGCGCGGATGCGATTGCGGCGGCGTTGGACCGTGTTGGAGCAGCATGGAGTGACATCACCGACGTCGTCCTCACCCATTGGCATCCGGACCATGTCGGCGGCCTCGGCGAAGTCGTGGATCGGAGCCCGTTGGCAGCGATCTGGACGGGCGCGGCGGACGTTTCCCAGATTCCTTCCGCGGTGCCGCTGCGCCCGCTCGTGGAACGTGACAGGGTCCGCGATATTCAGATCGTGCAGACGCCTGGCCATACGGCAGGACATATCAGCTTGCTGCATGACGACGGAATGCTGTTCGTAGGGGACGCTGTGGGGACAGCCGGAGGTGTGATGCGACGGCCGCCGGAGCAGTTTACAGCGGACTCTGCGCGGGCCGAAGAGTCGCTTCTGAGACTGAGCTTGCTGGAGCCGGACAGGATGCTCTTTTCCCACGGACCGGAAATCCCCGATCCCATAGGGGAATTACGCCGGCTTCTCGCCGTCAACGAGGGTTGACGCCTCTCCCTGTGTCAACTAACGTTGACGCAGGAGGTGCTTCATGCAGACATTGATAGGTTCCATGGACGGCAAGGGGCCGGCCGAGGCGCTCTACGCCGTGGCGGAACTCCACAAAGAACTGGCGCGCACGGAAACCGAAGTGGTGCTGCGTGCCCGGCAGGCCGGACTGTCGTGGGAGGCCATTGCAGTGTGCGGCCGGTCACGGGATGAACCCGTGACCGGCCTTTTTATATTGGAACTGTTGCGGACGAACAGTGTCGGGCCGCTTTATCTAACTAGACGCCGTAGTAGAGCTCGAACTCGTACGGGTTCGGGCGCAGTGAAAGCGGACGGATCTCGTTCTCGTACTTGTACTCGATCCAGGTGTCGATCAGGTCCTGGGTGAAGACGCCGCCGGCCTGCAGGAACTCGTTGTCCTCGGCCAGTGCATCCAGGGCCTCCTCGAGGGTGCCCGGAGCCTTGGGGATGTCCTTGGCTTCTTCGGCCGGGAGCTCGTAGAGGTCCTTGTCGATCGGAGCCGGGGGTTCGATCCGGTTACGGATGCCGTCGATGCCGGCCATCAGCTGGGCAGCGAACGCCAGGTACGGATTGGAGGAGGGGTCCGGAGCGCGGAACTCGATGCGCTTGGCCTTCGGGTTGGAGCCCGTGATCGGGATACGGATACCGGCGGAACGGTTGCCCTGCGAGTAAACCATGTTGACCGGCGCTTCGAAACCCTTGACCAGGCGGCGGTAGGAGTTCACCGTCGGGTTGGTGAAGGCCAGGACAGCGGAGGAGTGCTTCAGCAGGCCACCGATGTACCAGCGGGCGGTGTCGGACAGGCCGGCGTAGCCCTTCTCGTCGTAGAACAGCGGCTCGCCGCCGGTCCACAGCGACTGGTGGCAGTGCATGCCCGAGCCGTTGTCACCGAAGACCGGCTTCGGCATGAAGGTCACGGACTTGCCCCAGGCATCGGCGGTGTTCTTGATGACGTACTTGAACTTCTGCAGGTCATCAGCCGCGTGGGTCAAGGTGGTGA
Source organism: Arthrobacter sp. P1_D12 (assembly GCF_056406175.1). Classification (NCBI taxonomy): domain Bacteria; kingdom Bacillati; phylum Actinomycetota; class Actinomycetes; order Micrococcales; family Micrococcaceae; genus Arthrobacter; species Arthrobacter sp. P1_D12. The sequence goes on along the minus strand of NZ_JBFUAR010000007.1, from coordinate 3,211 downwards.
ACTTGTAGTTGATTTCAGCCTGGCCGGCGGAGCCGACTTCGTGGTGGCTGCGCTCGACTTCAAGGCCGGCCTCGTCCAGGGCAACACACATGGCGTCGCGCAGGTCGGCCTGCTTGTCGGTGGGGGAGACCGGGAAGTATCCGCCCTTGACCGGGGTCTTGTAGCCGAGGTTTCCGCCCTCTTCCTCACGGCCCGAGTTCCAGTGTGCTTCCTCGGAGTCGATCTTGTAGAAGCTGCCCTGCGGGGAGGACTGGTACTGGACGTTGTCGAAGACGAAGAACTCGGCCTCGGGAGCGAAGAACGCGGTGTCGGCAATGCCGGTCGAAGCCAGGTAGGCCTCCGCCTTCTCGGCCACGCCGCGGGGATCGCGGTGGTACGGGTCACCGGTACGCGGGTTCACGATCGAGAAGTTCAGCGCAAGGGTCTTCTCCATGCGGAACGTGTCGATGAACGCCGTCGTGACGTCCGGGATGAGCTGCATGTCAGACTCGGCGATGCCCTGAAAGCCGCGGATCGAAGATCCGTCGAAAAGCTGGCCGTTGACGAAGAAGTCGGCGTCAACGCTCTTGGCGGGCACGTTGAAGTGCTGCTGAACGCCCGGGAGATCGGTGAAGCGGATATCGACGAATTTGATGTCTTCGTCCTTGATGAACTTGAGGACTTCGTCCGCAGTCTTGAACATCTATGCTCCTTACGCATATGAAAGATCTGGCCGTCAGGCACATTTGTCCAGCGCAGTCCAACAGCGGAGAAGGCAAAAAAGCTTCCCCGCTTCGCAGTCGCTAGCAACTGTTACCACCCTAAGGACAAGGGATTTCCCCGCAGTGTCCGCATTGTTTCGGGGAGGTTACAGAATGTCCTGACACGTAAACGCTAGTCGCCAGTCCACACTGTGGCCTATCTGGTCCACAATGTGACACCCTACCTCCCACACTGTGGACAGGCCAGAGCCGATAAGCTTGGAGGGTGGTTGATCGCAAAGACATCGGTTCATGGCTCACCGGGCCGGACACATCCGGCATCTCCAGGTACCCGGGGGAGCGGCTCGGGCTGCCCGAATCCGGGGCAGGATCGATCGCCCGTGCCGGCCGGCGCATCTTGGCGATCTGCATTGACTGGGGCATTGCCCTGTTGATCAGCAATTTCGCCTTCGGCGGCGACTCCTGGGCCACGCTTGCCGTGTTTGCCATCGAGCAGATCCTGCTGATCGGCACCCTCGGCTACGGCATCGGCCACCGGATCGTGGGGATCCACGTGGTCCGGCTGGGCGGCGGCCCGGCGGGTCCACTCGCGGCTTTGGTGCGTACTCTGCTGCTGTGCCTCGTTATCCCTGCCGTCATCTTCGACCCGGACCAGCGCGGCCTCCACGACAAGGCCATGAATACGGTGCTCGTCCGGATGTAGCAATCCGTCGCCGGATGCGCGACGGCGGTGCCAGGCAACCAGGCGCGGCGGGGCCTCGTCCGTTTGCCACGAATGGCCGCTAACCTCCCCGCATTGCGGCCATGTGCGTCAGATGGGCACAGCGATGGTGTGCCGGGGCGCACAGAAACCCGAGGTCCTGGACGGAGCTAGACCCCTGCCGTCTCCTGGGCCGGCGTCGGCGCAGCCTCTCCGGACCGTGCCGTCAGGTATCCGTGGCGGCCGGCCCAGCGCTCAAACCACACCGTCGCGAAGGGGAAGACGGCGGAGAGCCCGGCGAGCAAGGCAACCCGGAACGGCCAGCGGAGCATTGCCCACAGGCTCAGTGCCGCAATCGCGTAGCCGATGAAGAACGCCCCGTGGATCGGACCGGCAATCTCCACGCCGAGTTCCGTCGTCCGGGTGATCCATTTGAGCACCATGCCGAGCAGCAGCGTGGCCCAGCTGAACGCTTCGGCGATCGCCAGCCCCCGGAAAATGCGGATCATCGTGGCGGTCGAGGGAAGTTTCATGCGTGTCTCCTGAGTTCTTGCGTGCGTTTTCGCGGTGTCCAGTGTCGCTCTGCCCGGTACCTTGCGTCCGTTGTCCCAGGTCCGGTGGCCCGGCGCCGGGCTGGCCGACGTCGGGCAATAAGAGAAACGCCCCGGCTGGCGGCCTGAGGTGGCCGTGAACCGGGGCGATTCTGTACTGCGGGCAATTCCGTTATGCGGTGCGGTACTGACGCCCGCCTAGCGTCCGCGGGTGGGACGGGCCTTGTAGGGATCGATGCCCTTCGGGATGGGCAGGCGGCCGCCGAGGGAGGAAATGCGCTTCGACACGGCGCTGACCTCGGTCTTGGTCAGTTCGCCCTTGAGCTTGTTCATTTTCCTGGCGATCTGGCTGAGCGGCACCTGGCCCTCGCCGCGGCCGCTTTCGATCACGTGGATGGTGACGTTGGGGAGGATGCGCGCAAGGCGCTTGCGCTCGGCGTCGACCAGCGGCTTGACCCGGTTGCTGGGGCCTTCGCTGACGAGCACGACGCCGGGGCGGCCGATGGCACGGAAGACGGCATCCTGCGTGCGGGGGTTCACGGCGACGGGCTGGTCCTCGGTGATCCAGCCGCGCTTGAGCGTGCCCAGCGCGGCACCTGAGGCGCCGGGCTGGTTCTCGATCTGCGCGAACGCGGCGCGCTCGGCCCGGCGGGAGAGGATCAGCGTGGCCGCAAGGGCGCCCAGGGCGATGCCGATGATCAGGCCGGTGATCCAGTTATCGAGCAGGAAACCGACCAGCAGGCTGAGGGCAACAACACCCAGGAACGCCAGCAACATGAGCCAGGGAACCATGGGATCGTGGCGGCGGGTCATCTGGAAGACCTCGCCGATCTGCTTCAGCCGGCTCGGCTTCTTGGCCTTTGCTTCCTTGGGCTTGCGGGAGAAAAGACCGCGCTTCGGAGCTTCGGAAGCCGGGCTGGAGTTGCTGGGATCAGGGGAATTCGCCATAGTTCCTTAATTCTACGTGATGGACGGCCAAGGGCCGGCACCGGAGTCATCCGGTGCCGGCCCTTAAGTGGAAGGGTGTCAGAGCAGGGTTCAGGAATGTGCCGCGAGCAGCGAGCTGGCTTCCTGGCGGGTGCTTCCGGAGCTTTCGATGTGGGCGAGTTCGGCCGGGATTTCCCAGCCCTTCTTGCGCATCGCGGTGGCCCAGAGCCGGCCGGCGCGGTAGGAGGAACGGACCAGGGGCCCGGACATGACGCCCAGGAAGCCGATCTCGTCCGCTTCGTGCTGCAGTGCTGCAGGTCCACGAATTCCTG